>JACRHO010000103.1 GCA_016212045.1 Candidatus Omnitrophota bacterium
GCACCCTTGGCATGATAAGTAGTGAATGCCTTATCCAATTCTCGCTCTGCGATATATTGGATTACCTCATCAATAGTAAGCACTAAGTCGTATCCGTCGCGGGGGGAGACCATTCTTTCCCAGAGGTCTAACTTCTTCTGACGGGCGTCCCTTAAGAATAATGCCCAGCCGGATTTTCCTTTCAGGTATTTATCATAATGTAATTCCAGACCCTCTAAGCCCAGATTATCCAATCCGGCAAAACCCAAGGCGTGGCTGAATAAATAGCCATTGGGATAACAACGTTTACTTTCTTTCAAGAAATCCAGGCCCTTGATATTGAGATTTTTAATCGCCTGGGCCTCTTGCGGCGTTATCTTTCTGGCTAACCAGATAAAATACTTCTTGCGGTACAACCTATCTTTTAAATAATCGTAACTTACATTTAAGATAGGCATTAATTGCCGAATAATCTTTTCCTTATCCGCATCTTTTATTTCATTCGGGCAGGCATAGAGTGAATCCGCAGAAATATTTACTGCCAGGGCTTTAAGGTTTGCGTCATAAATGGTGCCGCGCCGGGCTTCTAATTCTACAAATAGATTGTGTTGCTTTCGGGCTAGAGAAGATAAATAATTTGTACGGAAAAATTGGAGATATAAAAGGCGGGCTATTGAGAATATTAAAAAAATAAGAAAAAATAAAAATACCGCCTCAACTTTGCGGCGATAATAGCTGTTCTGCACAATTAAATAATTTTATTAATGGGTAGGCAAAAACTAACGACCGATGGTCTTTGCTTGAGCCTCTCTTTTTATGCCAAATAAACGGGATAGTAAGTCTTCTTGCTTGGCTAACTGCTGATTGCGCCTTAAGTTGCGCGGAGAATAAGATGACCTGACTAAACGGTAAGTATCCGGCATCTGAAAAGTGTCGCCTTCAGAAAGCCTGTTACCGATCTGCACCAGAGACGCATTCTTTTCTATATTGTATCTTAAGAGGGCATTCTTATCAAGTAAATCTTGGAAAGCATTCAGTTTCTTCTGTCCCAGATATCCTAAGCGAAATATTTCTGTCTGCTGGTAGACATAAACCAGAGAAAATAAAGTTACTGAAAAGACTATCCATAAGAACTTATGTGTTTTCATCGCTCTTTATAACTTTTCTGCCGCACGAAACTTGGCGCTGCGGCTTAAGGGGTTATGCTCTATTTCTGCCTCTGTAGGAGTGATGGGTTTAGGGGTAATTATTTTTAATCCGCCTCCAAGATAAAGCCTGCGAAAAGCAAGTTTGGCTATTCTGTCTTCCAGAGAATGAAAAGAGATGACGCAGATTCTACCCATCTTATTCAGGAACCCAATAGCTTTATCCAGCGATATTTCTAATGCCTCCAGTTCCCTGTTTACGGCAATCCGCACGGCCTGGAAGGTGCGGGTTGCCGGATGAATACTGTAATGTCTGTACCTGTAAGGCACTGCCTTCATTACGATATTGCTCAATTCTAAAGTAGTGCTAATCGGCTGGCGGTCTCTTTCTTTTACTAAAAGACGGGCAATGCGATTATGCCATCTCTCCTGCCCAAAATTCCAGATCAAAGTAGATATCTCTTCCTCATTAAGATTATTAATTAAATCGTAGGCAGAGATATAACTACTTCTATCCAGGCGCATATCTAATGGTCCTTCGCGTTGAAAACTAAAACCCCGCTCTGCATTTTCTAATTGAAAGGAAGAAATCCCCAGGTCAAATAATATGCCATCAACCCTGCGCACCCCCGCTTCTTCCAGAAGTTTATCTATATCCATAAAATTTCCCTGTAAAAATTTACAGGCCTTGGAAAAATTACGCAGCCTCTCTTGCGCGATAAACAAAGATTCCTGGTCGCGGTCAATACCAATCAGCCTTCCCCCCGGCATAATCCTCTCCAGTATCGCCAGGCTATGCCCGCCTGTACCTATGGTGGCATCAATTATGGTTTTACCCGGGCCTAAATCCAAGTATCCTAATGTCTCCTCCAGCATCACTGGAATATGAAGTTTCTGCTCCACTAAATCTCCATTAACTTCTCAGCGATCTCCTCAAAGGTCTGCCGAGAACCTCCATAAAATTCCTGCCACTTAACTCTGGCCCAGATTTCAATTCTGTTAGAAACACCGACAATGACTACGTCTTTTTTAATCTCGGCAAAATCCTTGAGATACTCCGGCAATAAAATTCTACCCTGCCTATCAGGAATAACCTCTACTGCACCGGAAAAATAAAGACGGTTGAAGGTGCGCGCCTCTTGCTTCGTAAAAGAAATCGCCTTAAATTTACCCTCCTGCTGCCGCCACTCCTCTTCAGAAAACATAAAAAGGCATTTATCCAAACCGCGCGTCACAAAAAATTTTTCTATAAAATTGGCTTTGGAAACCTCCCGGAATTTGGCAGGTAGAATTAGGCGGCCCTTGCGGTCTATAGAATGTAGGTATTCTCCGTAAAACATCTGGCCCTCGAAAACCGCAGATTGCGGTTTCTCCACTTCACTCCACTAATATCCACTTTGTATGCCAAGTATAGTAAAAATTTTTTCTTTTGTCAAGATAAAAATTTCTCTAACTGGCTTAAACACAATAAGTAGTGGCTATTTTATACCAGAATGGGCATATCTTGTGGTGGAGATTAGGGGAGGGAAATTGCCTTGGGGTGAGATAATATATCTTTTTTGATTTGTCTGGCTAATGCCTGGGGAGAACTAAACTTCTGCTCTGCTCTTATCTTTTTGACAAACTGTATCTGGAGGTCTTTACCGTAGATATTTTTCTTAAAATTAAATATATGCACTTCAATGTGTTTCTGGTGACTTGGTGACCTGCCTGCCCCGAGCGTAGTCGAGGGGGTGACTTGGTGACTTTTTTTAAAGGTCGGCCTTCCTCCGATATAACAGATGCCGTTAAATTTGCGTTTGTTAAAAATTATCTTTACAGCATAGACGCCTGGGGGGGCAAGCACCTCATGATGCGGGTCTATATTTGCCGTGGGAAAACCCAGACGCCTGGCCAGGAAGTTTCCCTTAATCACTGTGCCTAAGATGCTTACCGGCTCCCCTAATAACCTTCTGGCAGAATCAAGTTTTCCGGCCAGAATTAACCGACGGATAAGGCTGCTACTTACCGGCTGACGTTTTAGCTTAATTACAGCAAAAACTTTTACTTTAAAATTATAGCGACGAGATAACCTTTGCAGAGTCTTATAATTGCCCTGGGCGGCCTTGCCAAAACGGAAATTTTTTCCCACGCAGATATAATACGCTTTTAATTTATTGCTTAAAATATTTTTTACAAATCCCTCAGCAGAAACCTGAGCAAAATTCTTATTAAATCTTATCACTATGCAGACATCTATCCTAACTGCCGCGATTAGCTTCAGGCGGTGACTTAAAGAATAAATACTCTCTTTTTTTTGGGGATGCGGGAAAAAGGTAAGCACTATACTTGTGCCTTTAATCCGCCGGGCGAGAGTTACTACCTCTTTTAATATCCTGCGGTGCCCCAGGTGCATCCCATCAAATACCCCCAGCACCACCACCGGCCGTCTATATCTCTTAACTTTGCTAAGACCGTAAATGATATTCATAAATATATACTTTTTGGGTTTATTTACTCTGTCCTAGAAGCAAACAAGGAGTCAGATTATTTTTATCCAAAGAGATAAATCTAGTCGCGACTTGCTTTAGGTGATAACATTTACGCTTGCTAACATAAGCGCACTCAACATTTTTCCCTAAACTTTTTACTGCCTCTACTACTGAAGCAAAATCACCATCACCGCTAATCAATATTGCTGTATCATACTGATTAGTAAAGGCTAATTTCAGCATATCAACAGCAATATTTACATCGATACCTTTCTCAACATAAAAACTAACGCTTTCTCTGCCAAATATTTTAGCTATACCTTTATGCTCTATTTTAATATACCTTTTTTCTAAGCGGCCTTTGGTAAAAACTAAATTCGGCACAAACTTTAAACTGTTAAAAAACCTCTGCTGCTCTTTGTAGCTTTCCTTATCTTTGTCATTTTGACTTAAAGGCGCATTATAATAATAGATATTCACTAACTTTCTACTACCACAAAGAAAATTGGCAAGTTTTGAGAAATCCATAGTAGGCACTTTATGTGCTTCCTCTTTTTTAATTTCGAATTCCTCTCTTAGGCCATGGTAAAAATTGCTTCCATCAATAAAAATCATTACTCTTTCCATAAAAGCTCCCTAAAATAAAACAGAGGGTTGACGTGCAACCCTCTGGAGGTAATAAACCCACCGTTGACGAGCAACGATGGGGAAGTTTATAAGTAGAGTTATTTTACTAAAATCAGCTATTCCTGTCAAGTAGTTTCTTTCCATATAAAGTATAACCTATATTACCCAGAATTACAACTAAATTCTGTTAGGCGAATTGACTCAC
>JACRHO010000105.1 GCA_016212045.1 Candidatus Omnitrophota bacterium
CATTTGGCGGTGGTATAACTATACAGAAGGGGCTTTTGGCAGGATTTGCGTGGGCAGAAAAAAAATTATGCTCTTCCCAAAATTTATACCATTTCTCTTCGGCATCTTTGGGGTTATATTGCTTTGCGAGTTCATCCATATTTGCAAATACTTAATTTTTATTAAGTATTTTTGCCTTGCTAAGGTTGTTTTGGAAATTCCAAGCTTCTTCTAACCATTTCAATCTTTGGGCTGGTGAAGTATTCTTAAGGATAAACTCAAGATGCTCATAAGGTAGTATATTCCTAATTTTAAAATTAATTTTCTTTTTTATCTTCATTCTTTATCCTCTCGATCTCCTCTAAGTTTCTAATATCAATTAAATCTTGAGGTCTCAAGGCGAGTAGTTTCAACTTTTTAAGATGCTTGATACAGACTGTAGGGATGGTTAAGTCGTCTTTCTTTATTTTATCTAATTTTTTTTCGATCTCAGAAAATTTTATTGGTTCTGTTACAAACATATCTATTAACTTTAAATGGTCCTTAAGGTGAAAAAAGGAAAATACTACCATTCCTTTCTTATTTATCCATTCGCGTCGAACATCTTCATCTAAAAATTGTTCTTTTGTAACCGGCACTTTTGGCCGATAACTTAAGTCATAGAGTGTATCAAAAAATTTTTCTAAATTAGACTTACTTAATTCTACAATCAGATCCAAGTCCGCTGTAAATCTTGTGAAACCATGTGCCACAACTGCCACGCCTCCTGCTATAGCAAACTTTACTCTATTTTTATTTAATGCCCTAAGTACTTCGTCATAATACATTATTCTGCCTTATCCTTTAGTAATTTATACTCGACACTGTCGACCAACGCCTGTCCCTCGACTTCGCTCGGGACTGCGCGCCCTCGTCTTTCAATAACTTGTACTCTACGCTATCGACGAGCGCCTGCCCCTCGTATCGGAAGTCTATTTTATGGATACTCGGGACTGCGCATTTTGGTCTTTTAAAAGTTTATATTCTACGCTATCAACGAGCGCCTGCCAGCTGGCTTCAATGATATTTTCCGAGACGCCGATGGTGCTCCAGGTATCGGTCTCATCCTGCGACTGGATAAGCACGCGCACCTTGGCAGCAGTGCCGGCCTTTTCATCCAGGACGCGCACCTTAAAATCGGAAAGGTGCATCTTGGATAATGTAGGATAAAAATCTTTTAAGGCCTTGCGCAGGGCATTGTCCAGGGCATTCACCGGACCATCTCCATCAGCCGCAGTATGCTCTTTTATGCCTTTTACCTTAATTTTAATAATCGCCTCTGAGGTAATTTTTTTACCTGCGCCTTTCTCTACCACTACCCGGAATCCTTCCAGTGCAAAAAATTTCTGATATTTCTTCAGCGCCTTTTTCATCAACAACTCAAAAGAGGCCTCGGCTGCCTCAAAATGGTAACCCTGGTGCTCTAAAGACTGAATCAGTTTTAAAATCCTCTTGGTCTGGGCGTCCTCTTTGCTTAAATCTAACTCCATGTTCTTTGCGCTGACTAAAATTCCGGTCCTACCGGCTAATTCTGAAACTAGAATTCTGCGCCGGTTACCGACGATACCTGGTTCAATATGTTCATAGGTCTTGGGGTTTTTCATTACCGCATTGATGTGCACCCCGCCCTTGTGCGCAAATGCTGATGCGCCCACATAAGGCTGGTCGTTTTTCTGTCTCATATTACTGACTTCGCTGACAAAATGCGAGACATGGGTCAGTTCTTTTAATTTTCCTGCCTCAATGCAATCAATGCCTAATTTCAATTTCAGATTGGCAATAATGGGGATTAAATCGGCATTGCCGCAGCGCTCGCCGTAGCCGTTAATTGTCCCCTGCACCATATCACAGCCTGCCTCTACTGCCGCCAGGGTATTGGCTACGGCTAAATCTGCATCATTGTGGCAATGAATCCCTAACCAGACGCTTATCTGCGCACGAATTTCTCGGACTACCCGGGAAATTTCAGAAGTGATCGTCCCGCCATTTGTATCGCAGAGAACAATTGCCTTTGCGCCTGCCTCCTGGGCTACAAGTAAACATTTTAAACTATGTTCCTTGTTTGCTCTATAGGCATCAAAGAAATGCTCGGCATCATAGAATACGGTCATCCCTTTTGAAACGAGGTAACTCACAGTATCTCTAATCATATTTAGATTTTCATCAAGGGTGGTCTTTAAGACATCCTTAACGTGCAGGTCCCAGGTCTTGCCAAAAATAGCGATGACCTTACTTTTAGATCTCAAGAGCCCCTTGATATTACTATCTTCAGCTGCCTTTATGTGAGGCCGACGGGTTGAGCCAAAGGCCACGAGGGCGGAGTTTTTCAGCCGCTTTTTACTCATTTTGAGATAAAACTCCATATCTTTGGGGTTAGAGCCTGGCCAGCCGCCCTCAATATAATGGATACCCAACATATCCAATTCCTGGGCAATTCTTACCTTATCTAAAACCGAATAAGAAATGCCCTGTCCTTGCGCGCCATCGCGCAAAGTGGTATCGTAAAGTTTTATCTTATTCATTTTAACCTCGCTATTTGGCTAAGCCAAACTTTTCGTGCAATGCCCTGACTGCTTCTTGAGCAAATTTTTTCTGGATAATACAGGAGATGCTGATATCTGAAGTAGAAATCATCTCAATATTGATTTTATTTTTTGCCAGCGCCCCAAACATCGTGGCGGCTACCCCGGGATGCGATTTCATCCCTACCCCCACTACGGAAACGCGGGCGATATCCCGGTCTTCCAGAATATCACCTGCGCCAATCTTAGAGGCTGCCTGTTTTACTATTCTCATCGTTTTGGCGGTATTGGTTTTATTGACCGTAAACGATATGTCGGTCTGGCGGGTGTGGCTGACATTCTGCACAATCATATCTACATTTATCCCGCCGCTGGATAATTCCTTAAATATCTTGGCTGCTACTCCTGGACGGTCAGGGACATTACAGATAGTAAACTTGGCTTCATTTCTATTTAAGGTTACGCCGGTGACCACTACATCTTCCATTCTTTTTACCTCCTTGATAATCAGCGTGCCGGGTTTTTCAGAAAACGATGAACGCACATGTATGGGAACATTAAATTTTTTGGCTACTTCAATGGAGCGCGCCTGCATTACCTGCGCTCCTAAAGAAGCCATCTCTAACATCTCCTCGTAAGTAATCTGGGCTATCTTCCTTGCCTTTGGCTCAATGCGCGGGTCAGTGGTGTAAATGCCCTCTACATCTGTATATATTTCGCAGGCACTGGCCTCAAGTTCCTTGGCCAAAGCCACTGCGGTTAAATCTGAGCCGCCCCTGCCTAAGGTAGTGATATCCTGATTCAGGGTCACGCCTTGAAAGCCAGCGACAATCACAATCCTTCCTTTTCTTAATTCCTCTTTTATTTTATCGGCATTGATTTTAATGATTCTTGCCCGGGTGTGGCTGGTATCAGTAATAATCCCTACCTGCGCCCCGGTAAAAGAAATCGCCTCAAAACCCAATTTGTGAATGGCCATCGCCAAGAGCGCCACGGAAATCTGCTCGCCGGTAGATAATAACATATCCATTTCGCGCTCTGATGGCTCGGGGTTAATTTTATTGGCCAACTCAATCAATTCGTCGGTGGTGTCGCCTAACGCTGAAACTACTACCACCAGTGCGCAGCCTTTTTTCTTGTAACTAACTACTCTTCTAGCCACATTTTGGATACGCGCCACATTCGCCACTGAAGAGCCGCCGAATTTCTGCACAATCAAACCTTTATGCATGTTTACCTCGCTTAATAAATATTTTAGAGATTACTTCATAAACCATAAATCCCGCCAATATAATCAAAAGGATAGAAACAATCAATAATACGGTATTTTTTTCTTTAAAATATTTTATTACCTGAAAGAACAGGGCTGCCAGGGTAGTCATCAAGATAAAAATAGCCGGGGCTAAGGTAAACTTTGTGCTTTTGTTTTTACCCAGCAGCCAACAGGTCAGCACAAATAAGGCCAGGGCAGCGACTAACTGGTTTGAGGCGCCAAACGCCGGCCAGATTTTGCTCCATTTCCCGCTTAAGGCCAAGGCCGCACTTAAGGCCACGATTAAGCCAGTGGATAAATAGCGATTTTTTATGCGAAAGAGTTCTTCAGTTAAATACCGCGCAATCCTGGTTGCGGTATCTAAGGTGGTCAGAATAAATGCATTTAATATGGTCACAGCAATAAAGGCGCCACGACCCGCTAAAATTTTATCGGTGATTAAACCATAACCTCGAGCAAAGATGCCGATGGGCCCGCTTTGCTTTAGAATTGAGGCGAGATTATCTTGCGGCTTAAATAAAATAGCTGCCGCAACTATGGCTAATACTGCGACCAACCCTTCTGCTACCATCCCGCCATAACCAATCCGTTTTGCATAGCGTTCATTAGGCAGTTGCTTAGAAGAGGTGCCGCTTGAGATTAAAGAATGAAATCCTGAAACTGCGCCGCAGGCCACAGTCACAAAGAGCGCAGGCCACAAATACCCTTCCGAAGAATTAAAATTGCGCCAAGAAGGCAGAGTAATTTGAGGATGAAATAAAACTAAACCAATGTATCCTGCTCCCAGACCAAAAAACAATAAGAAACTACTCAGGTAATCCCGCGGCTGTAAAAGTATATTTACTGGCAGGATAGAAGCGCAATAACAATAGCCGAATAGAACCAGAATCCATACTGTAATATTACTATTTATAGGTACGCTATTGCCTAATAAAATCAACCCTATCAAAGATACCAAACCAAAAAGAGTAGATAAAATGCTATTTGCCTTTAAAACATATAAAAAATAACCTACGAGCATGGCAACAGGTATCAGTCCCAAAGAAGGCAAGATGATCTTTGGCTCTTTGACAAAGGTATCTGCGCAAAGATAGGCAAAGACCGCAATCACTAAAATTAAGGCCAGCCAAACAAACAGAGAAAATAAAATTTTCCCCCGGCGCGAGATAACCTCTTGGGCAATGTCTGCCACAGAAGAACCACCTTCTCTTACTGAAGTAATCAAAGAACCAAAATCATGCACTCCGCCGATAAAAATTGTCCCCAGCACCACCCATAATAACGCGGGCAACCAGCCCCACAACATTACTGCAATGACCGGCCCGATAATCGGGCCTGCGCCGGCAATGGAGGCAAAATGGTGGCCAAAAAGAACCAGCCAATTCTTTGCTGGGATATAGTCCACGCTGTCGTATTTAGAAAATGCGGGCGTGGCTCTCTTAGGGTCAATCTGCCAGAGAGATTCCAATTTCTTCGCATAAAATCTATAAGCCAAGAAAAATAATATTCCTGCGATAATAACTATTAATAAAGAATTCATTTTGTTCCTTTAATAAAATATCCCATCAACTCATATCCTTTCTCAAAATAAAGCTCGGATTTCTCTGCTTCTTTTTCGCTGTATTGGGCAAAACCGCCTTTTTCTATTCCCCGGCCGTATATGCCGAAAGGCACAATATCAGCAGTATGGGTGCGTACTGAAATCGGCGTGGCGTGGTCAGGTAAAACCAAAATCCTAAAATCATCTCTACCTTTAAAGGCATTCAAGATAGTCCCCACGACTAACTGGTCAAATCTTTCAATGGCCTTAATCTTCTCCCGCAGGTCTCCATTATGGCCAGCCTCATCTGGCGCCTCTACATGCAGAAAAACAAAGTCTTTTTCCTCCAGACATTTCAAGGCTGCCTTGGCCTTACCCTGATAATCCGTATCATAATAGCCAGTGGCGCCCGGCACATTAACTACCTCCAGGCCCAAAATTCTGCCTAAGCCCTTTAATAAATCTACTGCCGAGATCACGCTGCCAGAAAGGCCGTATTGCACACTAAATTTAGGCAGAATGGGTTTCCTGCCTTGGCCCCATAGCCAAATCATATTGGCCGGATTTTCCTTTAAATCAATGCGCACCAGGTTTATTTCATGATTTTCTAAAAGGCCGCGTGATTTCTGCATTAAGTCAATGAGGATTTCCGCGCCTTGGCCCTTAGGAAAATTCTTGACTATACTCTGCCCGGCTATATCGTGCGGCGGCCGGCATGGCAATTCTTCCAGGTGACTCTCTGTCCCCCTTTTTACTAATAAAAGGTGGCGATAACTTACGCCGGAATAAAACCTCATCCGGTTAGTCCCCAGGTGCTGGTCAATAAATTTTATCAATATCGCTGCCTCTTTAGAATCAATGTGGCCGGCGCTGTAATCTACCAGTGTATCAGCAGAGGCAGTGATTAAATTGCAGCGAAAGGCCACATCTTCCTCTTCTAATTCTATCCCCAGATTTGCCGCCTCCAGAGGACCTCTGCCAGTATAGAATTTTGCCGGGTCATATCCTAAGATGGAAATATTCGCCACATCAGAAGCCGGAGCCATCTTTTCCGGAATAGTTTTTGCTCTGCCTAAGCGGCCATTCTGGGCAATAAAATCCATATTCGGCGTCTCGGCTGCCTCTAAAGGGGTACGCTCGCCTAATTCCTGAATGGGATAATCTGCCATCCCGTCAGCAACTAAGACTATGTATTTCATATTTCGTAACTAGTAAATTAGTAACTCGTAACTAGTAATTTTGTTAGTTTATTGACTAATTCGCGTTTATTTCTAGCAACAATACAGTTTTCTTCGCTATCAATAATAAAGGCGCAATAAGGACTCAATGTATTTGCCACCACTAAATCTGCCTTGGCTAAATCTCTTGCCTGTTTAGCCTTTTTTATCAAAGCCTCCCGTGAAATCCCCACCTCTAATTTGAACATCACCAACTTTGCCTGCTGGGCAAGGCGGCGAATATAGGTAATTATCTTGGGTAGGGTTTTAAGTTTAAGGCTAATCGCTTTTGCAGAACTAATTTTACCCCTGAATTGCACCGGTGCAAAATCCGAAACCGCGGCATTATGAATTATTACGTCGTATCTTTTTGCAGTTAATTCTTTGATTACCTTATCTTTTAATTCGCTAAAAAAGCGAAAACGGATTAATTTTATCCCGCTCTTTCTTACACAACCCTTAGACCGTCTTTTAGAAAGGGCGGGATTTATTTTTTTATTTAAACAACAGATACCCACCGGACCCAATAATAAAGTTACCTGCGCCCCTCGGCGCTGTAATTTTTCCGCAAGCATTATCCCCGTTTCGCCAGTGGCAATGTTACTGATCACCCTAACACCATCTATGGGAACCCAGGTGGGGCCAGCCGTGATTAAAATTTTCTTATGCGTAACCAATTTCTCTGAGTATCGCTTTCAGGTTAGGTTTAATTACTCTCGGTTCTTTTATGCTTTTTATCGCCCGATCCGGGTCCTTCAAACCATGCCCAGTAAGAATACAGGTAATCCTGGTGACTTGGTGACTTGGTGACTTGGTGACCCGCCTAAAATAATTTTCTTTTTTCAGCTTCAATAACCCGGCTACCGACGCAGCCGAGGCCGGCTCCACAAAAATACCTTCTTTACTCGCCAATAATTTATAGGCAGCAAGTATCTGTTTATCCGAGACCATATCAATTAAGCCGCCGGATTCATCGCGCGCTGCCTCTGCCTGAAGCCAGCTGGCAGGATTTCCTATACGAATCGCCGTGGCAATAGTCTGGGGTTCCTTTATGGGATGCCCGCGGACAATAGGGGCTGCGCCCTCAGCCTGAAAACCTAACATTACCGGCAATCTGGTTATCTTCTTTTTAGCTTTATACTCTTTGTATCCTTTCCAATAGGCAGTGATATTACCGGCATTGCCTACTGGCATCACCTGAAAACCTGGGGCGCTGCCTAAGGTATCGCAGATCTCAAAACTGGCGGTCTTCTGGCCTTCAATACGATAAGGATTGAGAGAATTTACTAAAGTAATCGGATATTTAGCGGTGATTTCTCGGACCAATTCCAGGGCAGCATCAAAATTTCCATCCACTGCTAAAACCTGCGCTCCGTGAATCAGGGATTGGCTTAGTTTTCCCAAGGCAATTGCTCCTTTTGGGATAAGCACAATGCATTTCATCCCAGCCTTGGCCGCGTATGCTGCTGCCGAAGCAGAGGTATTGCCGGTTGAGGCGCACATCACCGCAGAAGAACCCTCTTCGCACGCCTTAGAAATCGCCATAGTCATACCCCTATCCTTAAATGAACCTGTCGGATTTAGGCCTTCGTATTTCAGGTAGACCGCAAAATTCTTCCCCAGCATTTTACTTAAATAATTGGCGTATATTAAAGGCGTATTGCCCTCTTTTAAAGTAATTATCGGTGTCTTATTCGTTACCGGTAAATATTCTCTATACCGTTTAATTACTCCCTCATAATTTGGGATTTGGGATTTGGGGTTTATTTTGGATTTGGTAGTATTGGGATTTGGGATTTTCATTATAGTTCCTCTATCCTTATCGCTACAGATTTCTGTTTTATCACGCTCAAGCGGTCAATCATCTCCAAGGCAGAACGCAAGTTTTTTTCTTTGGCCTCGTGGATAATCATGACAATAGGCACCACCTCAAGCAGATGCCTTTGCTTCTGGGTGACTGAGGCAATACTTATTCCAAACTTAGCCAGGATTCCTGATATTTTAGCCAATACCCCGGGCTGGTCCTTGGCCATAAAACGGATATAGTAACGGCTCTCTACTTCATCTATGCGGCGTAATTTTTTGATAGAGTTATCCATAACTATATTTAAGGTGGGCCGAAATAAACCGGCTTTTAACCTTTGAGTTAAATCTACTAAGTCAGAAACCACGGCTGAGGCCGCAGATAACTGTCCGGCGCCCGGACCATAGAATAATAAACTTCCGGCTAAATCAGAAGAAACATAAATGGCATTAAATACGCCGTCTACAGAGGCTAACAAGTGGCCTGCCGGCAAAAAGGTCGGATGGACCCGAATATCTAATTCATCGCCTTCTTTTTTAGCAATCGCCAGTAATTTTATCTGGAATCCTAACTCGCGGGCATAATTTACATCTAACAAGGAGATCTGACTTATCCCTTCAATAAAAATATCATCCAGGCTGACCAATCTGCCAAAACAAAGATAAGTAAGTAAGATTAACTTATGACTAGAATCTATGCCCTCAATATCTAAAGTAGGGTCCTTTTCCGCAAAACCTCTGGCCTTGGCTTCCTTAAGCGCGGCGGCAAAATTGCACTGCTGATGCGACATTTGAGATAGAATAAAGTTTGAAGTCCCGTTGACAATGCCAAAAATACTCTTAAATCTATTGGCCACCAGCCCTTCGCGCAATGATTTTATCAGTGGTATGCCTGCGCCTACCGAGGCCTCAAAATAAATGCTTTTGCCGCGGTCTAAGGCAGTGGCAAATAATTCCTTCCCACTTTGCGCTAAAAGGGCTTTATTTGCGGTCACGATATTTTTGCCATTTTTCAGGGCCTCCATAATATATTCCTTGGCCGGATGTATCCCGCCCATCAATTCAACAATTATATCTATCTGTGGATCGTGAATAATCTCCCTGGGCTCTCGGATAAGTAAACTCTTATCCACACTAACAATTCTCTTAGCAACAATATCTTTATCGCAGATTTTTGCGATATTTATCTCTAGGCCAATCTTTTCTTTTAAAAAAGTTTTTCTTTCGCGCAGGATTTTCACCACGCCGCTGCCGACATTGCCAAAACCGATTAATCCGACATTGATTTTTTTCACCCCGCCCTTCCTTTCTTATCTTACTACCCCGCCCCTTTAGGAAGAGCGGGGTTCATTTATTGCCCCTTCTTTAGATAACATTCTACGGTTTCGCTGATTATTTTTTTGTATTTTTCATCTGTAGAGATAAACGTAAGCCTCGTATCATAGATTAAATCTTTGACAATTTCTTTTGACTCTATAACTTTGGCGATCACTGAAATCGGATGAGGGAAAAATGGTAATCTCATCTCTAAGGCTAGATTTACGCCGGGTTGGAATACCGTATTGGTAGTCAAAAGCATCCCTCCCAGACTCAAATTTCTTGTCTGCGATACATCCACATTATCTTCCTCATCTACCAAGCGATAGGATACCACAAATCGGCCATTGATGCGCGGGTGTTTACGTCTTTCCGGTCCTGTATATGCCATCTGTAGACCTCCTCTTAAATTAAATCAATCGGGGAGGTGGGACTTGAACCCACGACCTTTTGAACCCCATTCAAACGCGCTAGCCAAACTGCGCTACTCCCCGA
>JACRHO010000106.1 GCA_016212045.1 Candidatus Omnitrophota bacterium
CCGGCAGAAACAATCAAATTCAGAAGCCAGGCCGCGCATTTTTATCTGCCGCGGATAGATCTGGGCCTTATCCGAAAAACCAAATAATACATATTTATGCTGATAGTGCTTTAATAAATTCTCTAAGTTGCTATCGTCAGCGCAAGCTAAGACGCAACCGTCTTTATCTGTCTTGTTTAAAAATTCTTCAAAGGCATTCACGGCATTACTGAAGTCCCGATAATAATCAAGGTGTTCGTAATCTATATTGGTGATTATAGAATATTTGGGTTGGTAACAGAGGAATGAGCCGTCGGATTCATCTGCCTCAGCTACGAAAAACTTACCACAGCCAATCCGGGCATTGCTCTCTATATTTCTTAAGATACCGCCTATAGCTACGGTGGGCGAGAAGCCTGCCTCTAAAAGAAGATGAGAAACCAAAGAGGTCGTGGTAGTTTTGCCGTGGCTGCCGGTTATCGTAATTACTGCTTTATCCTGCATCAGGCCGGCTAAAGCCTCTGCCCGGCGCATTAAAGGGATGCCCCTTGTCCTGGCCTCTTTAAATTCCGCATTATCTTCTTTGATCGCCGAAGAATAAACGATTAAATCCGCGCCCTTGATATTCTCGGGATGGTGCCCGATAAAAACCTGGGCGCCGGATTTCCTTAATCTTTTAGTGATACTGCTTTCTTTCAAATCTGAGCCGCTTACTTTTTCTCCCCGGCTTAAAACCAGCTGTGCAATCCCGCTCATCCCGATACCGCCGATACCAATAAAATGCGTGTGTCTGCTCATCTTTTTAAATATTTCTGCCAGGCACGATCCAGTCCCTGGATATCGCCAAAAGGATAGGTGTAAGATAACGCCTTCTCTAAATTTTTCTTATCCCTTAAGGCCTGGCAAAAAAGCACAAAATTGTCTGTTCCGAATTCCTTGACCAGATAACTTACTATAGTTACTGCCTCAGCATAAAAAAGATTGACCGCTTCCTTATCAGTCAATAATTGCGGATTTAATTTGGCGAGTTCTGCTAAACCGATAAAATTGCCGTTCTCTATTGCATCTTTTACGACCCTATTTGCTAAACGATGTTTTAGGTTTTCCTGATAAGAAGCCACCCCTTCATCTAACCAGAGCGGGACACTATAATTATCAAAGCCTACAAATTCTCTAAAAATTATATGCCCCATCTCGTGGGGTAAGACTGTCTCAAAAAACCCGACAGCCTCAGGAAAAGTCTTGATGGTCTTTTCACTAACCACGGCATATCCTGAGGACCAGAGTGGCTGTCCGCTAGATTCCTGGTAATCTTGGGCATCGTCATAGAGATAAATCTTGGCCCGATTATCCCAAAGCCAGAAATTATATCTCCTAAAACCTAAGTTATCCGCAATTTCATTATAATACTCTTCAGACTTATTGATGAGCCGCTCGATAAAGTTTTCCTTAGCATTTTTATAGTATACAATAAAATGCGTACTCTTAGCAATATGCCATTTTTCTGTATCCTGGGCATGGCTAATCCCGCAATAAATAAAAAGTATTAACAAAAAGAAAATATATTTTTTCATCAAGAACTGCCTAATGATAACGCAGCATCAACCAACAAATCAGCAGCGTGGTTCTGAGGAAAACAATGGTAACTTGCGTGCATATTTTTTAGTTTATCCGGATTATTTAAAAACAATTCTATATTTTGCTGCAATACCTGAACGCTCAAGTTCTTTTCCTCTATAATAATGGCGCATCCAGCCTCCTCTAATACCTTTGCATTGGCCAGTTGATGAGCGCAGGCAAAGGGATAAGGAATGATGATTGCGGGGGCTTCAAAATTTATTAGCTCAGAGATAGTCATTGCCCCGGCGCGACAGATAATCAGGTCACTGGCAACGTAGGCATACTGCACCTCTTTTAAAAAATCATATAATCGGACATCAATATCTAAACCCTTATAGTCATCCCTCAACAGCTCGTAATCCTTTAAGCCCGCCAGATGTATCACCTGCAGGCGAGCCCTGCAAGACAATAAAGAAAGAGACTTGAAAAATATATTATTTATACTGTGACTGCCAAGGCTACCTCCCATCACCAGGATAGTAAATTTATTCTGGCTAAACTGAAAAAATTCTAAGGCCTGAGCTTTAGGCACAGGCGCCAGGCTCTGACGTAAGGGGTTACCGGTAAGCACTATTTTATTCTTAGAAACCTTTAAGTAATCTTCTGTCTTTAGAAAAGAAACAGCGATTCTATCGGCGATCTTTGCCAATAACATATTCGCCCTTCCGGGAATGACATTCTGTTCATGTAATAATGTCTTTATCCTGAAAACCCAGGCAAAGAAAATTATCGGCAGAGATACTAACGTGCCGAATCCCACCACAATATCCGGTTGAAAATTAAAGAGAATGAATATGCTCTCTAAAGAACCTTTAAAAAATCTTAAGATAGTAAGGATATTTTTAAGATCCAGACTTAATCTAATATTTGACAGAGAAATATATTTAATATTGGAGGCGCAAAGCGCCAAAGCATCCAAAGATCTTCTCTCCCGAGACGAGCGGGGCAAAATTAAAAGTGTCTCTATGTCCGGGGATTTAGCTTTTAGCTCCTCTAAAAAACTTAAGGCAGGAAAGATATGGCCTGCGCTTGCGCCAGTTGCCACCAGTATTTTCATCCCGTTAGAAACCTCCTAATTATTCCCGTTACAATACAGTTTCTAACGGGACTCACGGATATTCTCCTGTGCGCGCAATATTGATGAGTATCCCTACGGAAAGCATATCAAAGATTAAAGAAGAGCCGCCGTAACTGATAAAAGGTAAAGGTAGACCCTTCGTAGGCAGCAGTCCGCAGGAGACGCCGATATTGATGATGGCCTTCA
>JACRHO010000108.1 GCA_016212045.1 Candidatus Omnitrophota bacterium
CTGCCTAAGGCGATAATTTTTTCTACGTCTTTTTTAGTATATTCTTTCCTTTTCATGTCAACCTACCTTCTTTAATTAAGCCGTGAAATTCTTCCATCAAACTACGTCATTTCTCTTCATCTCCTAACTCTTGCGCATTTTTTATCTGTTCATGTAGATGTCTTTTCCTGGAGTTGAGCTTCTGGCTCTTTAAGCGTCGGATGCAATCATTGACTATTTTTTCTTTATCGGAACCTGAGACCTCAGGTGAAAAAGTTGAGGCGCAGATGACCTGCAGTAAATCCTGGTCTTCCAGATAATTTATAATTTTATGCGGCTCTATTTGTTTTCCTTCCCCAGCCAGGTCAAACATGATAGAGACAATCCGGCCTAAGCGCTCATCCTGAAAATCCGCCGGCTCTAAGGCCTGCCGGATCTGATGAATCAATTCTTTTTCTTCTAACATCATCTTGATTAACAATTTCTCCGTCGGATTTATAGGAGATGCCTTTTTAGCATCTACCTGGCTTGGCTCGGCGTAACTACGCTCTGTTTTAATTTTCTTTAACTCTGCCAAAAGGGCGTCTTCCTGCACATCTATGGCCTGGCTCAACTTTTTGAGATACTCTGACTTTATTACTGCATTCTTAAATTTATTGATGGTAGAAAGCATCTCTGCGGAAATTTTTGCCTTATCGGCTACCTCCTTAACATTGTAGCGCGATTTTAAAACCTTCAGTTTATAATCAAAGAGGGTTTCTGCGTGGCTAATTCTATCTTTAAAACTCTTAATGCCTTCTTTGCGCACAAATAAATCCGGGTCAAAACCTTGAGGCAAAGAAACAACCTTTACTGCCATTTCCTCTTCTACAAAAATATCTAAGCTTCTTAAAGTGGCTAATTCGCCGGCCTTATCCGGGTCATAAACTACTACCACATTATGCGTATATCTTTTTAAGAGGCGCGCCTGCTCATAGGTCAAGGCAGTGCCTTGTGAGGCGACCACATTCTTTAAGCCCTCTTGAAATGGCAGAATAAAATCTAAATAACCCTCTACCACCACTACAAAATCATTTTCTCTAATTGCCTCGCGGGAAAAATTCAGGCCGTATAAATTCCTTCCCTTGGTATATATCGGCGTCTCCGGAGAATTGATGTATTTAGGCAAAGTATCATCTAAAACCCTCGCCCCAAAACCAATGGCCCTTGATTTTATATCAAAGATAGGAAAGATAATCCGCTGGCGAAATCTGTCGTAATAACCCCCGCCTTCTTTACTCAAGGCCAGGCCCGCCTTTTCTAATATAGAAAGGCTGATATTTTTAGACCTTAAATAATTGATTAAGGCATCCCATTTATCCAGGGCCAGGCCCAACTTAAATAACCTAATGGATTCCTCTTTGAGCCCGCGTTTTAAAAGATAATTCTTTGCCAAATGTCCGGCAGAAGAATTCAAATTATTTTCATAGAAAAAACTAGCCAACTCATTTATTTTATAAAGTTGGGTAACTAGGCTCGTGGTCTGGCTATCCTGCCGAGTAACCTCAGGCAAGGCGATGCCTGCTTTTTTGGCCAAGACCTCCACTGCCTCGGGAAATTCCAAGCGCTCATACTGCATCAAAAAACCAAAGGCATTGCCCCCGGCCGAACATCCGAAGCAATGATAAATCTGGCGGTCAGGCGAGACCATAAAAGAAGGAGTCTTCTCGTGGTGAAAAGGGCATAAGGCCCGGAAATTCCTACCTGCGCGCTTGAGCGGAATATACCCTGAGATTACCTCTACAATATCAATGCGGCTTAAAATGTCTTCTAATATATTATCCGGGATACGGCCTGCCATAACTAACCTTCTTCCACCTCGTAGGTGGAACTAGGGTTGCCTGCTGAACCTGCGAAAGCCGGAGCACTCGGTGATTTCGAGCTTTTCTCTGGCCTGTTTTTCAATCTTATCTAAAAGCAGGTTTAAACCCAATGTATCCGATGAAATGTGGCCGGCAATCACCACATTGAGGTTGGCATCTTTTACTTTTTTAAAATGCTCTTCGCTTAGATGCATAGAAACCAGGGTCCTGACTCCTAATTTATAAAATTTAGCAAAAACTTCTTTGGAGCCTTCAGTGCCGCCAGTCATCTCCACGAAAATCTTTCCTGCTGGACGCTTTGGGCTGCCTAAAACTAGACGCGGGCCTGCCTCTTCTTTTATTGCCTCTTTATATTCAGGAATTTCATTTAAAATATCCATAATATCTTCTACTCTCTTGGGCTTCTTTCTGCTCAACAAATCCTGAATAAAATACGCGGCCTGATTATCCGCCGGCGTATGCACACAAAGAAAAGGTATATCCAAAAGCCGTGCAGCATCCACGGCGCGCAGATGATTATTGGGCATCACCCTTCTTTCTACCTCAGCCATCCGTTCCGCTACCAGTTCCTGCGCTACTTTTTTAGCTATGCCAATCTTAGTCAACATCTCCACCTGCAACTGCATCACCTTGTAAAACCCTGCCCAGGCCCGGCCTTCTGGATGATGGCTAATCACTAAATCTAAACTCTCTTCTTTACGAATTTTATCCGCCAATAAAAGCTCGCCAACCTCTATATCTATGCCAACTAAGGCCTTCTTTACCTCTGTATCTAGTTTCCCGTAAAGTATCGCGGTGTCAGGATAAGATTTTATCTGCGCTTTATTCCTGCGCGGGTCGCAGGCAATACCGAATTTTAAAATCTGCTGATAAAGATAGGATAATTTCATGGCCGCTTGAAGTCCGCTTGCACTTCTGTAATCGTCTTATTAAATTTTTCTTTAAGCATAAATTTAGACATCAGGCCCTGCCATAAACCGCTGTACACTGCCGGCGCAATCTTAAAAAAGCGTCCTCCTGAATAAGAATTTTTCACACTCTTATTAAGATAAGTAACGGAGGAAATTACTAACATAAAAATTATCAAGCCGATGAAGAGGAAACCGCGGCCTATGCCGACTAAAAAGCCTCCCCACTTATCTAACCGCGGCACTGCCTCCATTTTTATAAAGCGGCAGAATGCCAGGCGCAGGATGAAAAATAC
>JACRHO010000022.1 GCA_016212045.1 Candidatus Omnitrophota bacterium
CAAAGACCGCCGGGTGGGAAGGAACTTAATCTCTGAAGAGGCTACTGCCTTAGCCATAGAGATTAATTCCCAGGTTACGCTTTCCGGTGGGACCTTTGAATTTAAAAATACCATCGGCCACCGCGGCGTGTTAGTTATCAGAGGGATGCGTTCTAAATTATCGGGCTGGATTACTAATACTGACCCAGCATATGAGCGGGAAGGCGTCTTTGGCGTAGCTAAGGAAAAATTTGAGAATAGCGTGGCTACTTCTGTGCCTATGCCCGGCTATGAAAATTCCGCCGCCGCCCAAGAGGCAGCAACCCTACTCAACGAATTCACTAAAGAATCCCATCAGGTTTTAAATGCTTCGGCAGTCAATAAAAAGAGGGTGGCAGAGAATAAAATGCCGGGGAATTTAATTTTGTCCCGCGATGCCGGCGACCATCTGCCGGAATTCCCCCCCATCGAGAGTCTTTATAACCTAAAATTCGGCTCGTTTGTGCAGATGCCGGTAGAAAAAGGGATTGCCCTTTTAACGGGACTTGAGATTATTGCCGTGCCTGACTCAAGCGGCCATTTGGATGTGGATTATCCGGTTTGGGCCAAGGTGGCTTTGGATTCCATCAAGAAATACGACGGGATTTATGTGCACATCAAAGGCCCGGATGAGCCAGCCCACGACGGAGATTACAAGAAGAAGAAAGAGATTATCGAGGCGATTGATAAATTTTTCTTTTCCAGTTTGTTGCCCCAGATAGATAGCAAAAATACCGTGATTGCGGTTACTGCCGACCATTCTACTGTCTGCGCCATTAAGGCCCATTCAGCCGATCCTGTGCCGTTTCTGGTCTGCGGCGGAAACATTCAGCCTGACGGCTCTTTGAGTTTCTCTGAAAAAGCGGCAAAACTTGGTTCAATCGGCGAAATTAACGGCCGCGACATCATGCCTCTCCTTGTGAAAGAAGCAAAAGAATAGTATAATAATTAAGAAGGCTATCCGATAATCCGGCAATCCGGGACTAGGGAATCTGTAGATCCGGCAATCGGGGACAAATTTTGTCCCGGATATCCTGATGCCCGGATAATCTAGTCCCTGATCCCCGGATAACCGGATCATCTATCAGTACATAAAATTATCATTTATATGAACGATTACGATGTTATAGTCATCGGTGCTGGTCATGCCGGCATTGAGGCAGCTTTAGCCTCGGCGCGTATGGGTTGCAAAACCCTGCTTGTAACATTAAATAAAGATACTATCGGCCTGATGAGCTGTAATCCGGCCATCGGCGGAGTAGGCAAGGGCCAGCTGGTCAAAGAAATCGATTGCCTTGGCGGTGAAATGGCCAAGGCCGCGGATGCCTGCGGCATGCAATTTAGAATTCTCAATGCCTCAAAAGGGCCAGCAGTGCAGTCCTCGCGCGCGCAGGTAGATATGGACTTGTATAAAGATTATATGCGTCGGGCACTCGCAGCAGAAGAAAATATTTCTATTGATGAGCGAGAGGTAAAAAGATTATTAGTTAAGGAGAATAAGGTTTACGGAGTAATCACTGATAAAAAAGAAGAGATTCCCGCCAAGGCGGTCATCATTGCCACGGGCACTTTTTTAGATGGGTTAATCCATTTGGGCTTAAACCATTTTAGCGGCGGAAGATTTAACGAACAGGCCAGCATTGGCTTAGGCGATAATTTAAGAGAGCTGGGTTTTCAAGTTTTGCGCTTTAAGACCGGAACCTGCCCGCGCCTGGACGAGAAAACAATAGATTACTCTGGCTTAATTGTTCAGAAAGGCGATTGCCCCCCTCAAGCATTCTCCTTCTCCACCCAAAAGATAAACCAAGAGCAGGTTCCCTGTTACATTACTTACACCAATAAAAATACGCATCAGATTATACGGGATAATTTAGGCCGCTCGCCGCTTTATACAGGAGTAATTAAGGCCACAGGCGTGCGTTACTGTCCTTCAATTGAAGATAAAATTGTAAAATTTAAAGATAGAGAAAGGCACCAAGTATTTTTGGAACCCGAAGGTTATCATACCGATGAAATTTATCCCAATGGTATCTCCACTAGCCTGCCAGAAGATGTGCAGCTTGAATTTTTGCATTCTATCGCAGGTTTAGAGAATGTCCGGGTCATCCGTTTTGGCTATGCAATAGAACATAGCGTGGTAGAGCCAACACAGCTTTACCCGACGCTGGAGACAAAATTGATTGGGAATCTTTATTTGGCCGGCCAAATCAATGGCACTACTGGTTATGAAGAGGCAGCCGCTCAAGGTTTAATCGCCGGAATGAATGCGGCGTTACGCGTAAAAGGCAAAGACCCTTTCATTTTAGACCGCTCCACCAGTTATATTGGCGTCTTAATTGACGACCTGACTACTAAAGGGACAAATGAGCCATATCGGATGTTTACCTCGCGCGTGGAATACCGGCTGATTTTACGCGAGGATAATGCCGACCTGCGTTTAAGAAAAATAGGCTATGCCTTGGGTTTAGTGAGCAGGAGAGATTATCTGAATACGGAAGAAAAAGATCGGGCAATTAAAGATGGTATCCATTTTTTAAAGAGTACCCGCATAAAACCCACTCCCCGGCTGAATCAGGTTTTACTAAAGCTCGGGACCTCTCCTTTAAAAAAACCGCTGACGCTGGAAGAGATTTTAAAAAGACCCCAAGTAAATTTAGAAAATTTAAAAAACTTAGACCATCTTGATTTGAATATACCATTATCTATTTTGCGCCAAGTTGAGATTGAGGTAAAATATTCTGGGTTTATCCAGAGGCAACTTGTAGAAGTAGAGAAGTTTAAAAATTTAGAAAAGATAAAATTACCTGCGGACTTAGATTACGCTTTGATTAATAGTCTCTCCCGCGAGATTAAAGAGAAATTAAATAAATTTAAGCCCCTGAACTTAGGCCAGGCCTCGCGGATTTCTGGAGTGACCCCGGCAGCAATATCAATTTTGATGGTTTATTTAAGAAAATTAGATGGACAAAAAGAAAAATTATCAAAGCCTGAAAAAATTCTGTAGCCAGCAGGGCGCAGATTTATTTGGTGTTGCCGATATTAGCGAGATTAAAAATGAGTTTAGTCTTTCACCAGAGATTCTAAAGGGGCTTGATAAGGCAGTAAGTCTCGGGGTAAGGCTCAGCACAGCTATTTTGGATGAAATTAAAGACGCGCCCACCAAAATATATTTTCATCATTACCGCACCGTTAATGCTTTACTTGACCAGATAGCCCTGAAGACCGCAAATTATATCCAACGGCAAGGCTTTACTGCGTTTCCTATTCCG
>JACRHO010000107.1 GCA_016212045.1 Candidatus Omnitrophota bacterium
CAGGTCAAGGAATATTTAAAAGAAAAAGGAATTCCAGTTCGTCTATGAAAAGAATAAAATTCAATTTAAAAAAATTAAAATTCGACAAACTTGGGCTAATACCAGCTATAATCCAGGATTATAAGACAGGTCAAGTTTTGATGCTGGCGTATATGAATAAAGAATCTTTGCGCCGGACCCTTAAAATAGGTAAGACCTGTTTCTGGTCGCGCTCCCGAAGGCAATATTGGGTCAAAGGCGCAACCTCTGGCAATTACCAATTCGTGAAGTCAGTTGCCTATGACTGCGATATGGACGCACTGCTCGTAAAGGTAAAGCAAATCGGAGTAGCCTGCCATACTGGCAATAAATCCTGTTTTTACAGAAAGATTTGTTAACGATGTATTATCCCTCGCTGAAAGAATTTTTAAAACTATCTCATAAAGGTAACGTTATACCCGTCTATAAAGAAATCAGTACGGACTTGGATACTCCGGTCTCTGCCTTTTTAAAAATTAAAAAAGGCGATTATGCCTTTCTCTTAGAGTCAGTAGAAGGCCAGGAGAAAATTGCCCGCTATTCTTTTTTAGGCTCAAACCCCAGTTTAGTTTTTAGGAGTAAGGCAAAATCTATTGAACTGATTAATCCTTTGAAAAAATCTGTGCGTAAATTTGTGACGGCAGAAGATCCCCTATTTGAGATTAAGAAACTCATGCAGGATTTTAAGCCTGTGGCAATTAAAGGCCTGCCGCGCTTTTACGGGGGCCTGGTGGGTTATCTGGGATATGAGCTGGTGAGATTCTTTGAAGAACTTCCGGATAAGAATTCCGATGCCTTAAGGGTTCCTGACGCCATTTTTCTTTTGACCGATACAATTTTAGTCTTTGACCACATTAATCAGACCATAAAAATAGTCTATAACGTTATACTGCCGAAGAAAGACAGGGGCCTTTCACAAAAAGAATTAAAGAATTTTTATGCTCAAGCGATGAAAAAGATAGGGACAATTGAAAAAGATTTTTATAAACCTGTTGTTTATGGACCTCAAGGAGTTAAGTCAGGCAGGCCTAAATTAAAAATAGAGTCTAATTGTCAGAAATCCGAATTTCAAGATAAAGTAAGCCAGGCCAAGGAATATATCAGAAAAGGCGATATTATTCAGGTAGTTTTGTCACAGAGGTTTAAACTAAAAATTAAAAAAGACCCCTTAGATATTTACCGCGCCTTAAGAAGCCTGAATCCTTCGCCGTATATGTTTTTTTTAAAATTAAAGGATGTTATTTTGATTGGCTCCAGCCCCGAGATGCTCGTGCGTTATGAGGACGGCTTGGTCTGGACTAGGCCCATTGCCGGCACCCGGCCGCGCGGCAGAACCGAGGAGGAAGATAAGAAATTAGAGCATGAGCTTTTAGCTGACAAAAAAGAAAAGGCAGAGCATATCATGCTCGTAGATTTAGGGAGAAATGATTTAGGCCGGGTCTGTAAGGTAGGCTCGGTAGAGCTCAATGAGTTTATGACTGTAGAAAAATATTCCCATGTGATGCATTTAGTCACTGAGGTGATGGGCGTGGTGGATAAGAAATACGATGCCTATGATATTTTACGGGCAAGTTTTCCTGCCGGCACAGTCACCGGCAGCCCAAAGATTCGGGCGATGGAGATTATTGATGAACTGGAGAATACCCGGCGCGGTCCCTATGCCGGATGCGTGGGTTATTTTAGTTTTTCTAAAAATATGGATACCTGTATTACCATAAGGACAGTGGTCATCAAAGATAATAACGCTTATATACAAGCAGGGGCGGGTATTGTGGCGGATTCTAAGCCAGAGAAAGAATATTTTGAGTCGGTGAATAAGGCTAAGGCCTTGATTGAAGCGATTACAAATTAAAGGAGGGAGCAAGATGGCAGTGCATATTCGTTTAAGAAGGATAGGCAAGAACCCCAAAAAAAGGCCGCATTTTCGGGTGACCGTTTTTGATGAGCGGCGCGGCCGGGACAGCCGTTTCCTGGAAGAGTTGGGTTATTATAATCCAGTCAACGATACCGCTAAAATCAAATTGGAGCGCATTGATTACTGGACTAAACACGGCGCGCAGCTTTCAGATACGGTAAAACGTTTGATTAAGAAATTAAAGAAGTCAAATGAGGCCCAGACTTATGGAGCAATAGCGACATAAGTCTGTTGGCCGAATTTGACCCTTGACAATTTTTGAAATGGGGCTGGATAACACAACTAAACCTGAACTCAAAAATTGTCAAGGATTTAATTCGCGCATATAACTTACTCTCCGCCTGCGGCGGATCGTAAGTTATGCGCTTATTAAAGAAGGGAGTAGAAAATGCCTCAGCCACCAGTTAACCCAATTATCAATCTTTTCCCATTTCTGCTCATCTTTGTGATTTTTTATTTTTTGCTGATCCGGCCGCAGAAGTTAAAAGAAAAAGAACACCAGAAGTTGCTCGCTAACGTTGCCAAGAACGATGAAGTAATTACCTCTGGCGGCATCCACGGCACAGTGGTAAATACTAAAGATAAAACCGTGGTTTTAAGGGTAGATGACAACGTAAAGATAGAAGTGGAAAAAAGCTGCATTGTCCAGGTAAAGAAGGCCGGGAATACTATTTAAGGGAGTAAGACTAAAATGGAGAGAAGGATTCTTTTTAAGATAATTTTAATCTTGGCGCTTTTGGGCGTCTGCGCCTATTTTACCTTTCCTTTAAATAAGCGGATAAATTTAGGCCTGGATTTAAAAGGCGGGATGCACCTGGTGCTCAAAGTAGATACTGCACAATTGAGTAAGGAGGCTAAAGAAGATGCCGCAGACAGGGCATTAGAGGTCATCAGGAATAGAATTGACCAGTTTGGGGTAAGAGAGCCTTCAATACAGAAGCAAGGAACCGATGAAATCGTGGTGCAGCTGCCAGGCGTTACTGAGAGAGACCGGGCAATTGAATTAATCGGCAAGACCGCGCTCTTAGAGTTTAAGTTGGTCTCTGCGGATATGGATAAGTTAAAACAGGCATTAGGCGGGAATGTGCCAGATGGGTATGAGCTTAAATACGCCCAGGAAGACAATGAGCCATTGCTTTTAGAAAAGGAGGCAGTTTTAACTGGCGAGGCCTTAACTAATGCCGCAGTGCGTTTTGACCAGAGCCAGTTCAATGAGCCGATTGTGGGCCTGCAGTTTAATAGCGATGGCGCTAAGAAATTTGCGCAAGTTACCAGTAATAATGTAGGCAGACGGCTGGCCATTGTCTTAGACGGAAAATTGCAATCTGCGCCGCGGATTAAAGAAGCTATCCCCAGTGGCGAGGCAGTAATTACCGGCCGTTTTAGCGTGGAGCAGGCCCAGGACTTAAGCATAGTCCTGCGGGTGGGTGCTTTGCCTGCGCCGATGCACATAGAAGAGGAACGCACTGTTGGTCCATTATTAGGCCAGGATTCCATCAATAAAGGGATTAAAGCCAGTATGATCGGAAGTATATTGGTCCTGGTTTTTATGGCTTTTTATTATCTTCTGGCTGGCCTGGTCGCTGATATAGCATTGGTGCTTAACTTACTGATGATTCTGGGTAGTTTAGGCATGCTTCCCCTTCTTTTTCCCGGGGTTTCTGCCACGCTTACCCTGCCAGGCATTGCCGGTATTGTTTTATCTTTGGGCATGGCTGTAGATGCCAATGTTTTAATTAATGAGCGCATCCGCGAAGAATTGAGCACAGGAAAGCCCCTGCGCAGCGCCATTGCCAATGGTTATTCCCGGGCATTTAGCGCGATATTTGACTCAAATTTTACTACCCTAATCGCCGCATTTTTATTATTTCAGTTTGGCACTGGCCCCATCCGGGGGTTTGCCGTAACCTTAACCATCGGCCTCATCGCCAGTATGTTCACCGCCATTGTCGTGACCCGCACTATTTTTGAGGTCCTTTTAAGTTCAGGCTTATTAAAGAATAAGCTCGTAATGCTGCAGTTTATTGGACAGACAAAATTTGATTTTATCGGCAAAAGAAGAATCTTTTACTTTATTTCTTTATTGGTGATTACAGTAGGATTATTTAGTTTTTTTGCTAAGGGTAAAAAGGCCTACGGCATAGATTTTGCCGGCGGCCAGATCCAGGAATATAGTTTTAAAACTGCGCCTGATATTAATAAAATAAGAGAGGCGCTTAAAAGTTTAAACTTAGGCGATGCCTCTCTCCAGCAATTTAAAGAAGACCCGCGCGTCATTCTTATCCGCACCGCTAGTGATAGGAATAAGGAATTGAGCGCCAAATTAAAAGAGGTTTTCCCCCGCGAAGAGATGCAGATATTAAGGATAGAGCATGTTGGTCCGGTGGCAGGAAAACATTTGCAAGGTAAGGCCATTAGTGCGCTCGTCTGGTCATTGGTGGGGATATTGATTTACGTGGCTTTTAGGTTCAAGCATTTTAATTTTGCTATTGCCGGAGTAATCGCGCTCTTTCATGATGTGCTGGTCGCCTTAGGGTTCTTAGCCATTACCGGCAGGCAGGTAGATTTATTATCCATCACTGCATTCCTGACTATCGCCGGTTATTCTATAAATGACACTATTGTCATTTATGACCGGGTGAGAGAGAATGCCCGCATTTATAGGAAATTAAATCTTTATGAGTTAATAAATTTGAGCGTCAATCAGACCTTGGGCCGCACCCTACTTACCTCAGGGGTTACGTTGCTGGTGGTAGTGGCAATTCTTTTTTATGGCGGCGAGGTCTTAAGCAATTTTGCCTTTACTTTATTGGTTGGGTTTATCTCTGGTGTTTATTCTACTGTATATATTGCCTCGCCGTTAGTCCTTGCCTGGAACCGCAAAGGCGCAAAAACATAGCCCGCCGTAGGAAGGTTTTAAATGTTCAAGTCTCTAAAATTATATGTCGGCGCCAGCATTAATTTAGAAGAAATCCTCAAAACCTTAGTTGATTTCGGATACCAGCGCCAGGACGCTGTTTTAGAAGAAGGCGACTTTGCCCGTCGGGGCGCAGTGATTGATATCTTCGCCTTTACCTTTGAATTACCCATCCGCATTGAATTAGAAATTGATAAAATCTCCTCCATCAAGACCTTTAATCCTGACAATGGCCAGCCGCTTTGGGAGCACCAGATGGTCATTATCCTTGCCTTTATCAAGCCGCAGACCTTTAAGGCAATCAGTTATAAAGAAGACCTACCTATTGATAATTTTCTGGATTTAAAACCCGGCGATTATGTGGTGCATAGTCAATATGGCATTGGCAGGTTTTTAGGAATAGAAAAAATAAAAATTAAAGATAAGTCCACCGACCATTTTGCCATTGAATATGATAATGCGGAAAAACTGTATGTCCCTACCGAATCTATGCATCTATTACAGAAGTATGTGGCCTTTCAGATTAAAAGGCCAAGGCTCCATCGCTTAGGCTCATACGAATGGCAAAGGATTAAGCAAAGAACTAGAAAGGGAGTGCAGAAATTAGCCTGGGATTTACTTGAACTGCAGGCTAAGCGCCTGGCAGAGAGAGGATTTGCCTTTGCCCCTGATACCGACTGGCAAAAAGAATTTGAAAACACCTTTCCTTATCAGGAGACAAGCGGCCAGATTAAAGCCACGCAAGAAGTAAAACAGGATATGCAACAGTTGCAACCCATGGACAGGCTCCTCTGCGGAGATGTGGGTTACGGCAAGACCGAGGTGGCCATGCGCGCGGCCTTTAAGGCAATGATGGATAATAAACAGGTCGCGTTCTTAGTGCCTACCACTATTTTAGCAGAACAACAGTATCAGAATTTTAGCGCGCGCTTGGAGAATTTTCCAGTAAATATCCAGATGCTCTGCCGCTTTAAAACCGATGCCCAGCAAAAAGAGATTATAGAGGGGATTAAAAACGGCAGAGTAGATTTAGTGATTGGCACGCACCGGCTATTATCCGACGATATCGCCTTCAAGGACTTAGGGTTATTGATTATTGATGAGGAGCAGCGTTTTGGCGTCTTGGCCAAAGAGAAATTAAAGCGGTTAAGATTTAGCGTTGACGTTCTTACCTTGACTGCTACGCCCATTCCGCGCACCCTTTATATGAGCCTGATGAATACCCGGGATTTATCCGTGATAAATAGCCCGCCCCAAAATAGGTTGCCAGTCAAGACCGTTGTGGTAGAATATGACGAAGATATTATCCGCCAGGCAGTGTTGAAAGAATTAAGGCGCAAGGGCCAAATTTATTTTGTCCATAACCGCATTCAGGATATTGAAAAAATAAAGGATAAACTGGTTAAGGTTTTGCCTGCGGGCACAAGGTGTTCAGTAGCCCACGGTCAGATGCCGGCAAGGTTATTAGAAAAAGTAATGTCTGATTTTTTACAAGGCAAAACCGATCTCTTTATTACGACAAATATTATTGAGTCCGGCATTGATATCCCGAATGTCAATACCATCATTGTGAATAATGCCCAGTGTTTTGGTCTGGCGGATTTACATCAATTACGCGGCCGG
>JACRHO010000010.1 GCA_016212045.1 Candidatus Omnitrophota bacterium
CTATCAGTGCTTCATTTACAGAAGAAATATCAATGGGGCCGTTTTCTTCAACCGAACCATCTCCAATTATAAAACCTCTCAAAAATGCTGATTGAAATTCGAGCGGGAGGTCGTAAATAAAAGGTGGTATAATTTTGGTTTTTGCTGTTCCGCTAAATCCTAATTTTTTCATAATTTTTACTAACAATGGGGAGCTGATAGTTCTATCAATTTTATTACTGCGGATACTCATCTTGGTTTTGAAAAACTTGCAGATATATTTAAGATTTTTAATTGCTTCGGCATTATTACAAGAAATACAGACGGCAAGCCTACTACCAAAATTTCCATCGGCTAACCATAATCCTAAAAAGAAACAGAAGGCTCTATTTAATCTTAGAATTGCTGGTATAGATCTTATTTTATCTTTTCTAGACTTGATAAAAATTTCATTGTCTTTTATCCCCGACTTTTTTCTATAAAATTTATTATAAATACCTAAAGGCATAATATTGGACCTTCTCCACCATCTTTCTCGTTCATTCTTATATCCCTGTATCAAACCTCCGAGTTTAGGATGAATTACGAAAATGAACTCCTCATCAGATAATAAATCTAACAAATTTAGCTCTCTAATATTGCCAAATATTTTTAATTTAGAAGGTGCCAGAATATAATCTCTTTTTTTTAAATCCTTAACTACTATAGGCTTTATTTCTCCTTTATTATTTAAAGAAAAAAGAGAGTGGCCACCAGAAAGATCAATGCTTCTACCGTGTTCAGTTATAATTCTATACATCGATTGATTAATATATTTATGCTTCAATAAACTATTAACTTTACTCGACCTAATATCCAGAGTTCTTTTATCCATGCTCAATATATAATCTCCGGTCTTGCATTCTTGAATTGGAATTGAGCCATCTCCATTTTTAATAACCCTGGAATTATTAGCTACTGAATAATCCTGCGTATGCGCGCCGATAAATATCGCCTCGGCCTTAATTGCCTCGGCGTAAGATAAGGCAAAACTTAAAAATATGCTATTACGCGCCGGAACATATGTATTTGGTATTACACTGGTGACTTGGTGACCTGGTGACTTGGTGACCCCCGGCATTCTCAGGTTTTTATCTAAAAGGCTTGAGCCACCCCAAGGCAAAGCAATTTTAATAATTTGCCAAATGCATTTGGCAAGTTGCGCTATCTTTTTCGCAGCGTCAATTTCTTTACGATGGCGCTGGCCGTAATCAAAGACGAGACACAGACACTGATAGCCCTGTTTACGGGCAAGATACAAAGTGGTAGCAGAATCTATTCCACCTGACAATAAAACAACTGCTCGTTTCATTCCTCATAATTAGCAGAACTCGTGCTATTCTCCCAGACCGTTACCGACTTAATTGCTGCTATCTTTTTTTTGAGAGTAGCGTAGATATATTGCGCAATATTTTCCGAAGTAGGGTTCACTTTCTTAAAATAGGCAATACTATTCAGGTATTTATGGTCTAATTTATCTAAGACCTTATTTAACTGCATCTTTAAGTATTTAAAATCCATAACCATGCCGGCCTTATCTAATTCGTCGCTTGAGACAACCACTTCTATCCTCCAGTTGTGGCCGTGCAGGGCCTCGCATTTTCCTTTATAGCCCCTTAAATTATGCGCGGAACTAAAAACCCCTTCTATTTTTATGCTATACATTATTCAGCACCTGACTTTTTGCCTCTTACCGGCCGGCCTAAAAACCTCTTGGCTAAGCCGCTGAACCACTCCGGATTATCGCTGACATAAAATCTCTGTTTTCCCCGTCGGCCTTTATTTAACAGGCCTTCTTGCGCTAAAATATTTTTTACCTCCATCGCCACCTGCTTGGCAGAATCAATTAAAGTTACTTTTTTGCCTAAGACTTCTCTAATCACCGGTTTCAGCAACGGATAATGCGTGCAACCGAGGATTACCGTATCCACGCCTGCTTTTTTTATCGGCTTAAGATAACTCTGCGCCACTTCTAAGACCGGCCGGCCAGAAAGCCAGCCCTCCTCTACAAAAGGCACAAACAAGGGACAGGCTGCGGCAGTAACTTTTACCTGCGGGTCAAGTTGTTTAATCTGGATTTCATAGGCCCGGCTTTTAATCGTGCCCCGCGTGCCGATGACGCCGATGCGTTTATTCCGCGTGGCATAGACTGCCTCTCTTACCCCCGACTCCAAGACCCCTACCATCGGCACTTTAAAATGATTTTGAATAATAGGCAAGGCGACGCTTGAGACCGTATTACAGGCAATGCAGATGAGCTTTACCTCCTGTTTCAATAAAAATAAAATATTTTCAATAGAAAAACGGATGACTGTTTCTTTTGATTTGATGCCGTAGGGCACGCGCGCAGTATCGCCGAAATAAATAATATCTTCTGCGGGCAGCTGCCGGATTAATTCTTTGACCACGGTAAGACCACCCACGCCTGAATCAAAGACACCGATTGCCTTACCCATGATTTCTCCCTAAACTAATTACCAGAATAAGCCAGTGTATAATCCCGCGCGTAATTTTCTATGCCCTGAGCGATTGCCTCCGCCATCTGCTGGCGGTAATAACTATTCCGCAAGAGGCGCTCTTCATTATAATTGGATAAAAAACCTATCTCTATTAAGACAGCGGGAATGCGCGCGCCTTTTAAGACATAAAAATTCCCGCCCTTTACTCCTATAACTTTAGTATCTAACTGCCGGTTGATTGCCCGGCAGATAGAACGGGATAGAACAATGGACTCGGCGCGGTTGGAGGTATAAATCATATCCCAGAGTATCGCCTTTAAATTCAAAGATGAAGAAGCGATTTGGGCATTACCCAAAGCCAAAGAAGCATCCTTTGCGCTGGATAATGCGCGCTGGGAATCACTTACTTTCGGAGAAACATAATAGACCTCAAGGCCATTTAACCCGCGCACGCGATTGGCATTGGAATGAAGGCTTAAGAAAAGGTCTGCCCCGGAGCTATTAGCTATGTCCACCCGGCGTTGCAGCGAAATAAACTTATCCACAGTACGGGTCATCGTTACTTCTACGCCCTGCCTTCTTAAAAGCGTGGCTAATCTCTTGGCCACATCCAGATTAACATCTTTCTCCCTTAACCCCCTTCTGCCGATAGCGCCGGGGTCTGTGCCGCCGTGGCCGGGATCAATAACTATTTTCTTTATTTTTAATGGCAGTGCCGGCGCCTGCGCAGAAGGCAGCTCTCTTCTAAATAAAATATCTATGATCTGCTCTTTAAAGCGATAAGGCACTACTACGGTGCCCTGATAAAGTTCTACCGGATGATTGAGATAACGGGTTAGTCCATCCACCAAGACCATACGCTCACCCACCCTTAAATTTATCCGATGTTCATCCTTAGCCAAGACTGCCGTGCGGGTAAATGTATCATAATCCCACTCAATCCTTTTTAATTGGCAGAGCGAAATTAAAGAGACGTAACTTGAGCCATTAATGCTGTAGGTAGGCAGGGTTTCTCTCGGCGGCAAAGTCGCGCAGCCGATAAGCAGCGTAGCGCAGCAGAAAAGAAAAATTATTTTTTTAGCCATCAACAAATTTATTTTTGCAGTTGTCCAATAATCTTGGCAAAATCTGTAGGCACCAGAATTATTAAACTGTTCTGCTCAGCGCCGATTTCCTGCCAGGTCTGCAATTGTCTTAACACCAGGGCATTGGGATTTTCGGCTATCGTCTTAGCGGCATTGGTAAACATCTTACTCGCCTCTTCTTCGGCAGAGGCCTTGATTAAACGGGCGCGTTTTTCTCTGGCGGCTTCAGATTCTTTGGCCATTGCCCTTTTCATATTATCAGGAATCTCAATATTTTTTATCTCTACGCTCTTAACATTAACGCCCCATTGGTCAGTGGGGCCCTGTAATACCTGTAATACTTCGCCGCCAATTTTATCTTTACTGGAAAGCAGCGTGTCCAAATCGTATTTACCAACGATGTCTCTTAATTTTGACTGGGCAAGAAGCGTGGAGGCGTAAGCAAAATTTTCTACTGCCGTGATTGATTTTTGGGCATCAAAGATTTGATAGTAGACTACCGCGTCAATCTTGGTCGGGACTGAATCCTTGGTCATCACTTCCTGCGGAACCACGTCCATCGTGCGAATTCTCATATCCACATGATATACGCTGTCAATCAGAGGTATAACCCAGGCTAATCCTGGTTTTATTTCCTTAAGGAATTTTCCAAATCTAAAAATTACTCCGCGCTCCCACTGAGAAATAACCCTGATCCCCAAGATGAAAATAGCAACTGCAATTCCCGCTAATGCTTTAAGCAATAACATGTTTCCTCCTTGTTTTTAAATGGTGGAGGTGGCGGCATCGAAGCCGCGTCCCTAAGTAATCCGATAAAAGCCGCTACATGCTTAGCCTATCAATTAAGCTTATGCTTAACCACTCCGATAGACAGGATTGGCTAAGCCGCAGCCTTTAGAGTCTCGCCCTCACCTTAAGGCAAGATGAAGGACCAGCCTAAATTAACCGCTCAATTCCAATCCTTAGGCAGATTGGATTGAGGCATTCCTTAAATAATTAAGGAATGACTTGCGCCATAGCAGGCATAATAGACGCTACACCAACGTTAATTGGCGCAACAGCACTATATCTGTCTGCTAATAAACGACTGTAGTCGTTTGCGTTTGTATTGTGCAAAGATTGTTCACGCGGCCAACTTTGCCTCCGCGGCATGCTGCTTTTACCGAGATTGCTTAAGTCGAGCCCTTTTCACCCCCGTCGTTTAAATAAGTTACTTAAGGTTTCGGAATGTTACTTAAGGTTACATAAGGTTACAAAAATATTTTTGTAACTTTCCGTAACCTTCCGAAACATTCCGTAACTTTATGTAACTTTCGTCTATTTTATCGTCTCTTATTTTTTAAAACCCTTCTTATCGCAAGTTCTGCTTCCCGGCGCTTTATAGTTTCTCTTTTATCGTAGAGTCTCTTTCCTTTGCAAAGAGCAAGTTCTATTTTGGCAAAACCGCGCTCAGAAAAATACGCCTTTAAAGGAATAAGCGTAAAGCCCCGCTGCGCCACCTGCGCGGTTAATCTCTGGATCTGACTGCGGCGCAGGAGCAATTTCCTTGGCCGGACGGGGTCAACATTTAAGTAACTGGCCTCTGCATAAGGGCTGATATGCGCATTGTATAATATAACTTCCTTATTCTCAACCCGCGCAAAACTGTCGTTAAGATTTATCTTGCCCGCCCTGATCGATTTTACCTCGCTTCCCTTTAATTCTATCCCGCATTCAAAAGTCTCTAAGACCGCGTAATCCCGCAGCGCCTTTTTGTTATTGGCGATGAGTTTAATCATTTTATCATAACCAGCAGAAAATATAAACTTAAAAATAGCGGCAGACTCAAGAGACCGAAGATATGGCTGAAGAATACCCCCTGGCTGATCAGGAGGTCTTCTTTTTTATAGTGCCGGATGATTATTGAAAGGGATGTCGCAGATGGCACAGCTAATTCTATGAGAATTAATAAACCAATGAGCTGGGGGATCTTAAATTTTACGATTAGGCCCAGGGCCAAAAGGGGCAAGATAATCAGTTTGGCCAAAATCAATAATGAGATTGCCTTTTTATCTATGCTGCCTAAGCGAATCTGGGCGAGGTTGCCGCCCACCACCATCATCGCCAAAGGAAGCGTGCAATCACCGACCAGCCGCAGGGGCTTCAAGACCGCCTGCGGGACAAATCGATATAAGCCCAGGGCGATAAATACCAGACTGAATAGCGTGGCAATCACCGGCGGGCTAAATAAACTGCCCAATTCAAATCTCTTGGTGCGGCTAGAGGTAAGCATATAGACGCCTGCCGACCACATCACCAGATTAAAACCGAGGAGAAATAAGAATAAATAGATAAACATCGTGCCGGCCTCCTCAGGCGACAACAACGCCGCAACTAAAACTAGCGGAAGATAACCAGAGTTCTGAAAGGTCACTAAACTTAAGAACTGCAATTTATGCTGCCGGCCTTTAATCAGGACGCTGAATAAAAGACCCAGGAGCAACCCGAGTGCAGTAATAAAAATACTTAAAATAGGAAAAAGCCACCAGTTAGGATATAAATCAAAGCGAAAATCCCTGATTAACTGGGCAAAAATCAATAGCGGCAGGGTTACCTCAATAGCTAGTCTACTTAAGGCATTTAACCCCTCATCCCCCAAGAAGTTCTTTTTCACCAAAAAATACCCTATCGCTCCCAGAAGAAAAATCTGCAATACTGCAGAGCCGGTAATCCGAAAGGACTCTAAAAGCATACCTCCTCCTTAAAGATAGATTCGTATTATAACAATAAAAAACTAGCGCCGCAATTCTTTATTTGACAGGAAATAAACGGTAGGATATACTAACCTTTATCACACCTACGCGGTGTGGGAAGGTTTAAGGTTTAATCTTGCGGAAGTGGCGGAATGGCAGACGCGCTAGCTTCAGGAGCTAGTGGGGGCAACCTCATGAGGGTTCAACTCCCTCCTTCCGCACTATTTATTCCCCATCTCGTCGCTAAACCTGCATTTAACCATTTTTTGGCACACGCTTTGGCACAAATCTATCAGAGAGCGGACTGACCTTTAGCTTTGTTACCTTAAGCCCTCTGGTAATTCCTTCTGTAGTGGAATGTGTATAATGCTCTAAGATAGTCCTCGTGTCTTCGTGCCCGGTTAATTGTTTTACGTTCTCTATGTTCGCCGTCTGATCCAAAACCGCTGTTACTACCCAATGTCTGAATGAATGGTTTGTAATATGTTTACTGATATTTAATTCCCTACACGCCTTTCTCACCCATTTCAATAGCGCATTTCTGCCGATGTCTCTGGCTTCCTTCTTTTGAGGGGGTATCAATAAGCCATCTACTTTATATTGATCAGTGCGTTTAAGAAAAAGGATATGCTCATGTATAACCATACAATCCTCATCCGTAAGTTTAGCCAGCCTCTCTACGCCTGTTTTAGTATGCCTGACCGTTAAGGTCCTATTTTCCAAATTGACATCGCTAACCGCCATTTTAATAAACTCCCCCATCCTCCAGCCCCTGGTCATCACAAAATAAATCCAGATATAGAATTTAGGGCAGTTATTCCTAAACCAGTCAAGGATCTGCTGGCGTTCTGTGTTTGTGGGCATATCCGGAATTTTTGGGTTTTCCTTCTCATATTTTATAATCTTAAGGTTACACTTAATCTTTAGGCCCTGCTCCCTTGCGTCCGCTACCAACTGCTTTAGATAACAAATATCCCTGTTAATTGTGGCATTGGCTATTCCCTCTGCTTTGCATTCATTCTTATAGTTGTTGATGAAGGATTCAGTAAGGGCATCATAGAGAGAACTGATTTTATTTTTTTCCGTGTATCCTGCATAACGCTCAATCATTTTATTAAATTTCTCGGTAGTTATTGGTGTTTTGCCGCTACGTACAACAAAATCTCTGGCGTATTCAGCAAAAGAACAATTACCTTTAATCAGCCTCTCGCCCTCTATCTCCCGCCGGTAGGCCTCTTTCTCCGCATCTTTCTTGGAATACTCGGAATTCTTAAGGGAGGCAAAATAGCGCTGCTTATCCACTATCCACCAAATGCGCCAGCTTTTCTTCCTTGAAACTACTCCTGCCATATTAGGTATTATTTCTTTCCTTCAAGGATTTTTCTACTTCTTTTAGATCATACCTATTGTGCCTGCCCACCTGAATTGAGGGAATCTCTCCTTTTCGTCTTAGATAATCAACAGTGGAAACAGGGATACTAAATACCTTGGCTATCTCTGCTTTATCTACATACATTTTCATCCTCTCCGATTACTAAAATCATTAAGCTAATAAGAACTACGCCAATAAAAAATTTTACGCCGAAGATTTCATGCCAGATAATCGCATTCATACTGACTAATACAGAAATTAAACCCACCTTTAATGTTTGCTGCAGGTTTTTATTCATCATAAGGCCTCCCTCTACTTATAATATGACTAATCAAATGATTAGAAAAAGGGTAAAAAAAATTTATATTATCCCTTGCTGCTTTAAAACTTTTCGGTAAATGTTGGACATATTCTTTCCGCGTTCCCACCTTGAAAGCGTTATGGTGGGAATATCTAATCTACGCGATAGCTGTTCCTGGGTAAGATTATATTTTGCCCTGTACTCTTTTATCTTCTCGGCGATTTGCTTATCTGTCATCTTGTGCTCTTGATTTAACCTATCATATGATTAGGCAATTGTCAAGTATTATTTTTAACCTCCCTGCCCATTTTCTTCTGGTATCAAAATTATCTAAAAAACAGTCCCGAAAGAAAAAATCTTTCGGGACTTTGAGCCGGATGTTGGAACCGGCTTAAACAGGCAATACCTTTGCCTGTTTTATTTTATCTTATCTTTTATCTCTAAGAGTAACTTAACCCCTTCTGAAGCAACCATAAAGAAGAAGAAATAAAGTACTCCTACGATTAAAGTAACTAGCCCCATCCAGCGGGGAGTCTCAGGTGCACCGCCTCCTAAAAGAATGATGAAGCAGCTGAGTGTTCCTAAAGATAATCCTATCCAGGCTAATACCTTAAATATACCTGATGCTATGGGTAATACTTTGTAATCATTGTCCATCTTTTCACCTCCGTCTTTAGGGTTTAAAGTTTGCCTAAGACTAATCTGTCGGTTTTGCCGACAAAGTCTAAGTTTTCTATTTTCTGCTCGGCAAATCTTAAAGCAGTAATTGCCGGTAAATCTTTTACTAAAAAAGTTCCTGTCTCTGACCTTGTCGGGGAAATGCCTGGAGTAAGAGTTAAGTTTTCTCTGGCATACTGAAGTGGTCTACTGAGGCCTTGCGGTATGGATAAATCGCAAGTAAATCCGATGATATCTTCTTCTGGATTCGTCTGGGTAGGGCTATCCACTATCCTAGTTAAAACTATGTTCCTGAAGTTTATCCCTCCGCTAAAATAGTGTCTGGTGACTACAGTGGTGAAAAAGGGTTCAGTTAGCTTTTCTGAAAAAGAATAGCCATTCTTTACAGACCTCAGGTAGTCCTGGTAGATTTCGGCTTGGCTGTAGAGAAAAGTTGTCTCCGTATCTTTTAAAATCTCAAAATCTACTGCCTGCAAAAGATAATCCTTTCTGACGTTGAACTTCTCTCTGTAGCATTTGGCTAGAATAAAGGCATGGAATACGTCTCTTAAATCCGCATAAGTGTAAGCCTCGTTTACTCTTTTTTCGATTAGCGGAAGTATTAACTCTTGCATCAGGCCAGAGGCGTAATCCTGGAGGGCTTTAAGTCTTTCGTCTTTTAGCTCCTGGTAATGGGTAAATTCTGACTCAAGGCAAACTTTAAGAGTTGCTTTAAGGATGGAAATTTGGTTATCTCTTTCGGCAATTTCCACCTCTCCCGGGACAATCCAGAATCTGTTCATCAGCGGGATTTTGTCCGCTGATCCTAATTCCTCTGCTTTTTTATAAACCTTAGCCCAGAATTCCCTACCTGCCTCTGAATTTTGGGGGTTAAACAGCGCTGCCGCATCGTCCTTTAACCTGAGGTCTGCGTTAAGCAGTATCCTGCCCAAGTCTGTCTCCGAAATGATGGGATTTACTACTTTAGAGGGAGTATCAGGATTAAGATTGACCCAGAAGATATTTTCGCGCAGGATTAAACTTAAAAAGAAATACTCCAAGGATTTTTGGGTTGCCTTCTTGGTATCTAAGATACCTTCAAATTTGGCGGCTTTTTTGGCCTGAAAAGAAAAAGTAAGATGGATAAAACCTGATTTATTTTCCACTAAAACCGAGTTAAGCCTTACAGAGCTTATGTCCTCTAAAACTGCTTCTGAAGCTAGGCCAGAACCAGTAAATAAAATAACTAATAAAATTAAAAGAAGTCTTCTCTTCATCTTTTAAACCGCCCCTTCTAACTCTTTATTGGCCTTATCTAATTGTTCTAAATATTGTGTATCTACTTTTGTTCTCTCTATGGGCTTAAAGATGAGCTGTTTTATCTTTCCTTTGTCATCAAGGATGATGTTTCCTTTTTCATCGGTTACTGCTACAAGGTATTCCTTTAAGTCTGGGGGCAATTCAGAATAAAACTTGGGCTCTTTGGCTAAGGTGGCAACGATTAAGCCTAAACTTGAGAGGACCTCAGCTTCTGTGCCTCTTTTAACCAAGACATCTATTTTCTGGCCCCAGTAGCGCTGATTGTCTTCAAAAACAACCCTGATTGAGCCTTCAACCAAATAGGACTCAAGGCCTTTCATAGGGTAATCCTGTGGGATTTCCGGTATAACTACAAGTTCTCTGAACAAATCTTCAGTTAGACCCAATGCTTTTATAATTTTTGCTTTATCTAAATTAGGATTGAGGTTAATTAACCTCACGCGCAAGCCTTCGGGAACTTCTTTATTCTGTTGGGATTTATAGAGAGCACGCACTGCTTCTTTGAAGCCATAGCCTTTTAGTTGCGGTATGCCTGTTGAGGTGTCAAGAAGAGCATCCGCATCTATTTCTAGAGTTAAACCATTATAGGTGATATCCAAGGTATTTATAGTCATAATAGCTTGTTGAGTTAAAACAATATTATTTTCCTTATCGAGATCAGCTATTGTTTTAGCAAAAGGATCGGATAGACTTGCGTGCAAATTTGGTAAGATATCTTCATAAACTCTCTTTATCTTTATGGCTAAATCTCTTTTTACTTGTGGGATCTTAATGAGTAATCTACCATTAACAGAAGAGGCTTCTGTTTCTTCGATAATTTCTCCTTTCCATGTATCCCAAAACTTAAATTTATATTGACC
>JACRHO010000109.1 GCA_016212045.1 Candidatus Omnitrophota bacterium
AAATAAAATAAAATTTCTTTTTGCCATCGTCTCAATTTTTGTGATTAGCTATTTTTTGCAATTAGATTTAATCATCCCTTTATATTTAGCCGCTTTTTTTGTTTATCTTTTATACCGCTCCCCTGCCCTTAAAGATATAAGGATACTGCATTTGATTTTGCTATTTCTGATAATGTTTGTCGCCGGCTATTTTGTCATCAGGCAAAAATGGTCAGTATTTTTTATCCCCTTTTCTCTAATTCCTATGTTGGCTACCATACTCTTTGGCGATTTAGAGACCTCTTTATTAATCTCTTTAGCCGGTTCATTGTCTATTGCCTCCATTGCCAATAATAATTATTTATTGGGAATTCTGTCTTTAACCAGCGGTGTTTTAGGTGGCGTGCTGGTCTGGGGAGCGCGCCGGCGCATGGCCGTTATCCGCGCCGGTTTTCTGGTCGGCTTTTTGCAGATCGTCACCCTGATTTTTATGGAGCGTTTTCATCTGCAAGGAGGAGGCCGTTACGTCATCCTTTTCTTTAACGGCATTATCTCTAGCATCACGGTGCTGGGGGTTCTGCCGGTTTTTGAATACCTATTTAAGAGAGTAACTAATATCAGCCTTCTGGAAATGGCGGATTTTCATCATCCGCTCCTGCAACAGATGATGACAGCCGCAGCCGGCACCTACCATCACAGCCTGGTGGTGGGTAATCTCTCTGAGGCGGCCTGCCAGGCCATCGGGGCAAATGCCCTTTTAGCCAGAGTCGGCGCCTACTACCATGATATAGGAAAACTCACCAAACCCGAATATTTTAGCGAGAACCAGAATATCACGGAGAGCAAGCACAGCAATTTATCTCCCAGTATGAGCAAATTGGTGATTATGAACCACGTTAAAGAAGGGCTGGAATTAGCCAAGAGATACCGGCTCAATCCGCTGCTAATAGATTTTATTCAACAGCACCACGGAACAAGCCTAGTTTATTATTTTTACCGCCGCGCCCTTGAGACATTAGAAGATGATGAAGAGATTAGAGAGGAGGGTTTTCGCTATCCTGGGCCTAAGGCCTCTACCAGAGAAACCGCAGTGGTCCTCTTGGCTGATTCTACAGAGGCGGCAGCCCGGGCCATAAAAGAGCCCAACCCTACTAAAATCGAAGAACTGGTGCATAAGATTATAAATAATAAGTTTATCGACGGGCAGTTGGATGAATGTGATTTGACTTTGAAGGACCTTGAGAAAATCTCCAGCGTCTTTATCCATATCTTAGGCGGCATCTATCACAGCCGCGTAACCTATCCTGAAAACACTGTAGTTGAGTGAACCCCGCCCTTCCTAAAATGAAAAAAGTCTACGGAAAAATGAAGGGCGGGGTGAAGATAATCATAAAAAATCTGCAAAAGAAGATTCACCTCAATCCAAAAAGGATTAAAGTTGCAGTCCTTAAACTCCTTTCGCTTGAAGGCAGAAAAAAATCTGGTGAGATAACCATTTGTTTCTTTAATGATAGACAAATCAGGGAATTTAATCTGTTCTATCGTGGCAGGGATGTTGCTACCGATGTGATTGCCTTTGATAATTCTGTTCACAAAAAAGAAATCTCAGGCGACATAGCAGTTTCCTGCGAGACCGCTATCCGTAATGCCCGGATTTTTAAAACCACGCCGTTGTCTGAAATATATTTGTATGTAATTCATGGCCTGTTACACATTATCGGCTATAATGATAACAACAAAAAAAACAGGCTAATTATGCAAAAAAAAGAAAAAGAGATATTAAGAGAATTTATAACACGAAAAGTTACATAAAGTTCCATAAAGTTGCCTAAGGTTCCATAAGGTTACCGTCTAATTTCGCGTAACCTTATGTAACATTATGTAACCTTAAAAACAATGTCCCTCCATAAAACCGAAGCCATAGTCTTAAGGCGCAGGGATTTTCGCGAGACCTCCCTGATCGTTGATTTTTTCACCCGCGATTTTGGTAAACTAACGGGTATCTTAAAGGGCATTAGAGAAGAGCCGGAGAAATTTGCCAGCACCCTGGAGCCGTTTTCCTATAACGAGATTGTCTTCTATAGAAAAAGAAATTCCTCGTTGCACCTGGTCTCTCAATGCGATTTAAAGTGCAATTTTAATCTTATCCGCAATGAGGTGATAAAAGTGGCGCAGGCCAGTTTTATGATGGAGTTAATCTCATGCCTTATGCCGTTGGAAGATAAAAATGAAGAGATTTTCAACCTCGCCCTGGATTGCCTAAGGATATTAGAGACTAATGTAAGGCCAGATAAGATTGCGATGCTTTTTAAGATTAAGGCCCTGGCGCTTTCCGGATTTAAGCCGCATTTTGATTCCTGCGTTTCCTGCAGCGCCAAGATTAACGGTCATTCCAAGTTCAGCCTGAAGTTAGGCGGCCTGCTCTGCAGCAGGTGCTATCCCAAAGATTTAGCAGCACGCACAGTTTTTCGCGGGACAGTGGCCTCAATACTGCATATACAGAATAATGATTTCAGGACTAACCTTAATTTGGGGATGAATCCGCAGATTAAAAAGGAACTTGATGTAATCCTGAATTCATTTTTGAACTTTCATCTGGAAAGGGAGCTCAAGACTCAGAAGGTAATCAATAAATTAGGCAGGGAACCCTTATTCCACCTCGTAGGTGGGAGAGGTATGGGGGAGGAGCGATGAAGATAGTCATTGTTGGGCCGGGGGCAATGGGATGTTTAGTTGCCGCCTTTTTATCCAAATCTAAAGCAGAGGTCTTGATTTTAGACAAGAACAAAGAACGGGCGGCTAAAATTAACCAGCAGGGTATCATTGTGGAGGGGGTTTCGGGAAACTGGCAGGCAAAAATCTCTGCCACTACTGAGGTAAAAGAAATATCTAATGCAGATTTAATCATTATTTGCGTTAAGTCTTATCATACCAAAGAAGCCACGAGTCAAACTAAGCCATTGATTAATGACAATACTAGGGTCCTTACCCTGCAAAATGGAATTGGGAATATTGAAATTATTGGCGAGGTTATAGGCAGCGATAAGGTTATCGGCGGAGTAACCAATCAGGGAGCAACCTTATTGGATACGGGGCATATCCGGCATGCTGGTAAGGGAGAGACGGTCATCGGCCGCAGCGACGGTAAAATTCCCGTGGAGTTACGCAGCATCCGGGAATTATTTAACCGCGTCGGCTTAGAAACTAAAATCTCTCGGGATATAAGAGGACTCTTATGGTCAAAGTTGATTATTAATGTCGGGATAAATGCGCTTACGGCAATCACCCGTTTAAACAATGGCAGGTTAATTGAGTTTGAGGGCACGCGCAAGATTTTAAGAGAGGCAGTGACTGAAGCAGTGCGCATTGCCAAGAGAAAAAGGATAAAACTAGTTTATGATGATCCCCTGGCCAAGGTAGAGGCAGTCTGTGAGGCAACTGCCGGCAATGTCTCGTCAATGCTGCAGGATGTCTTGAAGAAGAGGCGTACGGAGATAGATTTTATTAACGGAGTGATTGTGCGCCAGGCGCAGGAATTAAGAATCCCGACGCCAGTAAATTCGCTCTTGGTAGATTTAGTTAAGACCATCGAGGCCAGTTACGAGTTGGTTGTAAAATGAGATATAAAGTTTTAGCGTCTGTCTTGTCCTGTTTCTCGCGGGGACGCTTGTTTTGCCCCAGCGAGGCAAAACTGCGCTCGCCTGCGGACCCTCGCTCTGCCTTGCTTCGTATTAATAGGGGCAACCATGCCCGCTCGGGTTCCTCGGACGCCCCGCTCGAAATCAGTCCAAGCCAGCCGCTAATAAACATATAAAAATGAGAAAATCTTTACTATTCTTATTAGCACTGGTAATATTAATGAGTTATTTGATGGTAAAATATTACACGGGTTGGTGTCCGTGGCACAAGGAGTTGATTTATAGTAAGCCCGAAAGGAAAAAGGATGCCTTCTTAAGTAATGCGCTCAATCTGCTAAAAGCAAGAAAAGATCAAGAGGCGCTGGCAGGGTTTGAGCAAATTTTGCTGGCAGAGCCGGATAATTTGCTGGCGCTCTGGG
>JACRHO010000110.1 GCA_016212045.1 Candidatus Omnitrophota bacterium
ATACCTTGAATCAAGAGACTTTATTTGTGGCTAAAGATGAAAGGATAGGGAATTTTAAATTAAAGGATTTTTCCGATGAGCAGATAATTTTAGAGAATACAGACAGCGGTCAGGAGACCGCGATAAAACGCCAGGAATTAATTGCAGAAGAAAACCAGAAAGAGGAAATAAAATGAAAAAACTTTTGATAGGCACGGGTTTTACTTTACTCTTTTTTACCTTGCTGCTCAATGCCGCTGAGTTAACGCCGGGCCTCAACAGTGCCGGCACTGTGCCGCTGGGGATGACTAATGACCAGATAAACCTTCTTTATAAGGATGCCTTGGGTTTGTATAAAGAAGGTCAGTACCTAAAGGCAGTGGATACCCTGGAGGATGCCTTGAGCCTGCTGAAATCCGAGTATATCTCCAATATTCGGCAGGCATTAAATATCCAGCCGGATGAGGCGGCGATCAGGGAATTACTGCGTAAATCCAAACAAAAGTTAATGCTCAAGCAGGAGTTGCTTAATCCTCAAACAGGGCAAGGGAAATTTGACCCCTTGCCGGAAGAGTATAATACCAAGCGCAACCTGATGATGGAAGATACACTTATGTTAGCAGAAGAGATACTTATTCAGGCCAAAGAAGGGGAATTAAGGCAACTCAGTCAATTAAAAGTAACTGAAGAGGGCAGGTTAAAAATTAAAAAGGACGAATTGACCCGGCGCAAACAAGAACTTAAAACCAAGATTTATGAAATGAAGAGGGACCTGGCGCAGGAGAGGGCGCTGGTAGAGATAATGGTGATTGCCCAGCAGGAAGAAGAGGCCAAGGTAAAGAAGATTGAAGTGCTCTGGCAGCGGGCGCGCAAACTTTATGCGCAAGGACGATACGATGAGGCAATCCGAGATTTTCAGGAGATTGTGGAGTTAGAAGGAAACCCGCGCATAAAATACACTCCTTATGCCAAAGAATATATTGATAAGGCCAAGGATAAAATACTAGAGCAAAAGAAGAGCGCCCTTTCCAAGGATGTTGAGCGCGCAGAGAATAATATGGTGAATAAAGTATTAGAGCAGCAGATACCTCCTTATATTGAGCCGCTGGTTTCTACCGAAAGGGTAGAGGTTACTCCTTTGATTGAGCCGCCAGCAATCAGAAAGAAATTAAAAACTAAAGAAATTAGTCTGGATTTTGATAAGGTGGACTTGAAATCAGCGTTGTCCTTTCTCTCGCAGGAATCCGGCATAAATTTCATTGCCTCGCAGAAGGTCCTGGATTTGGCGCTGAAGGTCACCGCGCGTTTTAATGAGATGCCCGCAGATGAGGTAATAAAATATCTCACCAAGAGTTTGGGTTTGATTTATCGCATTGATAAAGATACGGTCTGGGTGGCGCATCCGGATGAGATTGCCAACGAGGCAACAGAGACCCGGGTTTATTACCTGACCAAAGGCGGAGGATTATTTACCGAATTTACGCCTATATCGTCTTCCTCTGAGACGGCATTAGGCGGAAGTTCCGCGCAGATTAGCAAGATTACTACTATTGAGGATACCTTAAAAGAGGTTATCCCCTGGCCAGCGGATGCAAAACTTACTTATGATAAACGGCTGAATGCCTTAATCGTGCGCAATACCCCGCAGAATCTGCAGATGTTAGAAGACCTGTTGTATAGTTTAGATGTCACACCGTATCAGATTCTCATTGAGGCGCGTTTTATGGAAGTTACTCTTACTGATACTGAAGAATTAGGCCTGGAATTAAAGACCAATAGCGCTGCGGCGCTCAGTAAATCCGAGGGTAGTTTCCGACACGGTCTTGCGCAGGATGCCGGCATAGACTTTACCGCCTTTGCCAATGCTGCCTCTGGCGCGAATTTAACTTACCAGGGAGTGCTGACCCGGCCGCAGTTTCAGGCGGTGTTGCATGCCTACTTGAAGAATCAGAGGGCCAAGACCCTTTCGTCGCCGCGCATTACCACGTTAAATAACCAGATGGCTACGATTAAGGTGGTGGATGAGTGGATTTATCCCACGCGCTATGAATACGAGACTGTCCAGACTGACACCAACGGCGACGGAGATTTTAATGACGCTGGAGAGACGACCTATAAAAATGTCCCGAAGGATTTTTTAAGGCGCGATGTCGGGATACTCTTGAAGGTAATGCCTTCGGTGGGTGCGGATAGAAAAACTATTAGCCTGGCGCTCATCCCTGAGGTCAGCGAAGGCACAGCCAGCGGCTTTAGTTACTCTGGCGATGTCACCCTGCCGAAGTTTACCTCGCGCAATCTTTCTACAACAGTCGTGGTAAATAGCGGAGATACAGTGGTCTTGGGCGGACTGATGAAAGAGAGCCGCACCAAGACAATTACTAAGGTTCCCTTCCTGGGCGAGATACCGATATTAGGCGCTCTTTTTACCAAAAGGGAAGACAGTATTGAGCGCAAAAATTTATTGATTTTTGTCACCGCTAAAGTGATGAGCCCGTCAGGGGAAGAGGTCGTAGTGGCCAGCAAATAGGATAGAGGAGAGGCGATGGAGGAAAATATTTCTTTAGAGCAGCAGTTAGTCAAAGATGGAATAATCTCGCAGGAGCAGATGCGCACCCTGCAATTAGAGCAGCAGCGCAGTTCTGCCTCTTTGGTCAAGGCCATCCGGCTGCTGCATTTCGTCCCCGAAGAGACCCTGATAGATTTCTTAAGTAAGCGGCTGCATTTAGAGAAGGTAAGTTTAGCCGATTTTACTCCAGATGCAGAATTAATTTCCCTGATACCCGGCGATTTTACGAAGGCGCATAAAGTTATTCCCGTGGCGAAAAAAGGAAACGAGTTATCAATCGGCGTATTGGACCCGCTGGATATTTCCTTGTTGGAAGAATTGCGTTTTCGCACCGGGATGTTTATCAAGCCCTGCTTAGTAAAAGAAGAGGAGTTAAACCGCGCCTTAGCGCAATACGAATCCGGTTTAAAGGAAAGGCCGGCGGCAAAAGTAAAAGAGCCTGCGGAAGAAAAAATAATTGAAGAAGGGACTATGCCTTCAGTGGTGGAGGCGGTTAATCTTTTGTTGGCTCAAGGCCTGAAGTTCAATGCCTCGGATATCCACATTGAGCCGCAGGAGGGAAAAATCCGTTTGCGCCTGCGCGTAGACGGCGTGCTCCAAGAAATTACTCCTCCGGAATCCGGGGTCTACAATGCCTTTGTCTCGCGCATCAAGATTATGTCCAATCTGGATATCGCTGAGAGGCGCCAGCCGCAGGACGGCAGGTTTAAGGTAAGTTTAGACGAAGGAGAACTGGATGTGCGCGTCTCAGTCATCCCGACTATCCAGGGCGAAAGCATCGTGCTGCGGTTGTTAAGACAAAGTAAAAAGTTGTTGACCTTAGAAGAGTTAGGAATGGATAAAGAAAATTTAGAGAAATACCTGCGCCTGATTCATAAGCCATCAGGGATAGTTCTGGTGACCGGCCCTACGGGAAGCGGAAAGACCACCACCCTTTATGCCTCTTTGATGTTATTAAAGACAGTAGAGAGGAATATTATTACCATTGAAGACCCGGTAGAATATCAGTTGGATTTCTGCCGCCAGATTCAGGTTAATCCTAAAGTAAACCTAACATTTGCCACGGGTTTACGTTCTATTTTAAGGCATGACCCGGATATCATTATGGTGGGTGAAATTCGGGATTTAGAAACCGCTACAATTGCCATTCAGTCTGCCCTGACCGGGCACTTAGTTCTTTCTACTTTGCATACCAATGATGCTGCCTCGGCAATTACCCGGCTGATTGATATGGGGATAGAGCCATTTTTAATTTCCTCCTGCCTTAACGGCGCAGTGGCCCAGCGCCTGGTGAGGGTTTTATGCCCCAAGTGCAAGAAATTAGCTTCCGCGCAGGATATCGCCGGCATTGCAGATAAAGTAAAAGGAAAGGCCTATCAACCTATGGGTTGTCAGGATTGCCTGAATACTGGTTATGCCGGACGCATCGGCGTCTTTGAGATTATGGAAATGACACCGCAAGTGGGCCGCCTCACTGTGGAGAAGGCCAGTTCCGAAGAGGTAATTAATTACTGCCGTTCCCAGAAGATGAAGTTTCTCTATGACGACGGTTGGGAAAAGGTAGGCGCAGGCTTGACCTCGGCGCAGGAATTAATGCGTGTCTTGGGCACGACGGGATAATGCATAAAAAAGAAATATATTTTATTTTAATCATACTTTGTTTTCTGGCTTACTTTAATTCCTTAAATAATCAGTTTGTCTCTGACGATATCCAGTCCATCGCCAAAAACCCCTTAATCGGCCAGCCTCAAACATATCTTATTGACCCGGCAAATTTGCTTAATTCGCTGGCTTACCTCATTGGGAGGTTTAATCCTTTTCCATATCATCTGGCGAGCGTCATCATCCATACGCTAAACACAATCCTCATTTTCTTTTTCCTGGTTTTATTTTTTAAACCCGAAACCAGTTTCCTCGGCGCCGGGTTATTTGCCGTGCATCCCATACATACCGAGGCGG
>JACRHO010000111.1 GCA_016212045.1 Candidatus Omnitrophota bacterium
TGGGTAAAACCCGACTGCCTATTCTGGAATCGACTGGCTATATCACTAAAAAGCATTTTCACCAATTGATGGTCGTTTAATATCTTATGGGCCTGCCTTTTTGCGCTTAAGGTATTGGTCTTTGCCAGGGCAATCAGTCTCTCTGCCAGTTGTTGGGCGGCGCGGGCCTTTACCTTGGTCGTCCTGATGCTCTGATGCAGAAAAAGATTTCTGGCCAAACTGACTAAGGTTGCCCGGCGCCAACTGGTAAAGCGATTTAACTGGAATCCTTGTTTTCTATGCCTCATCCTTAGCCTTTCTTAAGTTTCTTGGCGTCAACCTGCATGCCTAAGCTCAAAGCCATTGCAGTCAGCAAGTCCTTGATTTCCGTCAAAGATTTCTTGCCGAAATTTTTGTAACCAAGCAATTCCTCTTCGCTCTTTTTTACCAGGTCCGCGATACTTTTAATATTGGCCTCGCGCAGGCAATTAGAACTCCGCACTGACAATTCCAGTTCAGAAAGCGGCAGCCGCAATTTTTCGTAAGTGGCGATTTCTTCCTTGGTCATCTCCAGTTCTTCCTCTTCTATTTCCTCGGGTAACTGGCCGAAGTTGACAAAGATATCCAAGTGCCTCTGTAAAATATTTGAGGCATAGAGCAGGGCGTCTTTGGGGGTGATCGCGCCATTGGTCCAGATTTCTAAGATTAACTTATCATAATCTGTGCGCTGGCCCACGCGCGTATTCTCAACGTAAAAGTTTACTTTCTTTACCGGCGTAAAAACCGAATCTATGGCGACCACGCCAACGGCGTGCTCTTCTTTTTTATTCAATTCTGCGGGCACATAACCGCGGCCGCGCGCTACCTCCATCTCTAAATGAAATTTGGTATCTTTAGTTAAGGTGGCGATATGTAAATCCGGAGTAACTATTTCTATTGTCTCATCGCTCTGGATATCCTTGGCGAGGACCTCGCCTTTCTTCTCCTCTTTTATGTAGATGGTCTTGGGGATCTTGGAATGGGAATTAAGGACCAGAGTTTTTATGTTTAAAATTATCTCAGGGATATCCTCTACTACGCCGGGGATGGTAGAAAATTCATGATGGACGCCTGCAAACTTAACCGAGGTAACCGCACTTCCTTCTATGGAAGCCAAGAGCACCCGACGCAGCGAATTCCCTAAGGTTACGCCATAACCCCGCTCAAAAGGAGCAGCGCTAAATTTGCCGTAGGTATTAGTATAGGTAGACTCATCGCAATCCAGCCGTTTCGGCAGTTGGAAATCCTTCCATTTTATGCCCATCTATTATCCTCCTTAAATGAGCAGACAACTTACGGATCCGCCGCAGGCGGAGACGTAAGTTGTAGCCCGTTATTAAACGAATAAGCGTCTGCGAATTTAACCCTTGACAATTTTTGCAATATAGCTGGATATCGCATCCAAGCCTAAGCTCAAAAATTGTCAAGGATAAGTTCGGCCATATAACTTATGTCGCAACCTTCTTTAAAATAATGCTCCATAAGTTATGTCCTCACTTAGAGTATAGTTCTACAATCATCTGTTCCTGGATGTTCGTCGGGATATCGTCTTTTTCCGGCAATCTGGTAATCTTGGATTTTAATCCCGCGGCATCAAATTCTAGCCATGCCGGGACACTTCTTTCTTTAGAGAGTTCTATGTTCTCTTTAATCTTACCCAGCGCTTTATCTTTTGCCTTTATTTCAATATTGTCGCCCGGCTTAATTAAAAAAGACGGAATATTTACCCGACGGGAATTGACGAAGACAAAATTATGGCGCACGAGCTGTCTTGCCTGCGCCCGCGAGACTGCCAGGCCCAGCCTGAATACGACATTATCCAGCCTTCTCTCCAAAAGTTGGAGCAGGACCTTGCCAGTAACTCCTTTAGACTTGGAGGCAATGGCAAAATAGCGGCGGAATTGTCTTTCTAAAACACCGTATATCCTTTTTACTTTCTGTTTCTCTCTTAATTGCAGGCCATAATTAGAGAGTTTGGGTTTATTCTTCTGGCCATGCTGGCCCGGGGGGTAGGTCCTTTTGGCAATCGGACATTTGGGACTCGTACAACGCGGCCCTTTTAAAAATAATTTTTCTCCTTCGCGGCGGCACAACCGGCAAACTGCATTGATATAACGGGCCATAGATTAAACTCTCCTCTTCTTCTTGGGACGACAGCCATTATGCGGAATAGGAGTAACATCTTTTATGGAGGTGATGGTCAAACCTGAGGCCTGCAAAGCCCGGATAGCCGATTCGCGGCCAAACCCCGGGCCTTTTACGTAAACATCCACTTCTTTTATCCCTATTTCCTTGGCTTTTCTGGCAGCATCAGTTGCCGCCACCTGGGCAGCAAAAGGCGTAGATTTTTTTGAACCGCTGTAACCGACTATGCCTGGCGCGGACCAGGCCAGGACATTCCCCTGCTTGTCAGTAATGGTAATGATGGTGTTATTGAAACTGGCCTGAATATGCGCAATGCCAGAGGTAATCCCTTTAGCGATTTTTTTCTTTTTGGCTTTTTCTTGTATGGCCATTAACCCTTGCCTCCTTTTGGCGGGGCTAGCTTACCAGCAGCAACCGGCGCAGCCGGAGCTTTTTTCTTTTCCTCTGTTTGTTTAATCACAATCATCCCGCCTCTGCGCGGGCCTTTTCTGGTGCGGGCATTGGTGCGGGTGCGCTGCCCTCTTACTGGCAGGCCCTTTTTGTGGCGGATGCCACGCCAGGAACCAATCTCCATTAACCTCTTTATATTCTGCGAGATATCGCGGCGTAAATCACCTTCTACCTTTAGCCCTAATTTCTGGATGGCATTAGTCAGGTACGAAACCTCGGATTCAGTCAACTCCTTGGCGCGTTTATCCGGGCTAATCCCAGCTTCTTTGAGGATCCGATTTGATAAAAACCTCCCCACCCCATATAAATACATCAAGGCAATCTCTATTCTTTTTTCTTTAGGAATATCTACACCTAAGATTCTCGGCACCTTGGCTCCTCCTTAAAGTTAACCCTGCCTCTGTTTATGCTTGGGGTTGGCGCAGATAACCCGCACTATCCCCTTTCTTTTAATAATCTTGCAGCGCTCGCAAATTTTTCTGATTGATGAACGGACCTTCATATTATTTAATCCTGAAAGTAATCCTGCCCCGGCTTAAGTCATACGGAGAGAGTTCCAGTTTTACTTTATCGCCGGGCAAAATCCTGATGAAATTCATGCGCATCTTTCCCGAGACATGCGCCAGCACCATATGCCCATTCTCCAGCTGCACCCTAAACATCGCATTAGGCAGGGCTTCAGTAATAGTTCCTTCGGTCTCAATTAATTCTTCTTTAGCCATTCAAGATGCGTTAAAATATCCGGGCCGTTTTTAGTGACCGCTACTGTATGCTCAAAATGCGCAGAAGGAAGTTTATCTTTGGTCACCGCTGTCCAGCCATTCTCAAGGATGTCCGCCTCCCAGGTTCCCATATTTACCATCGGCTCAATCGCCAAAACCATACCTGCTTTTAATTTTGGGCCATGATGCGCCATGCCGAAATTAGGTATTTCTGGCTCTTCGTGTAAACTGCGGCCAATCCCATGCCCGACAAATTGCCTGACTACAGAAAAGCCGCTTGCCTCTACATAATGCTGAATCGCACAAGATATATCGGAAAGATAATTGTCGTCTCTAGCCTCTCTTATGCCTTCTTGCAAAGCGGCCTTGGTAACCTCAATGAGTTTATTTACCTTAGAATTTATCCTGCCTATGGCCAGCGTCACTGCGGCATCGGCAAAATAACCCTGATAATTTATCCCTAAATCAATGCTCAAGATATCGCCTTCCTTTAATCTCCTGTCGCTAGGTATACCATGCACAATCTCTTCATTTACAGAGGTGCAGATACTGGCGGGAAAACCCTTATAGCCCTTAAAGGCAGCGCTAACTTTCTCTTGGGCCATCAGTTCTTCTGCCAATCCCTCTATTTCTTTCGTAGAAATACCTACCTTAACATAATTACGCAACTTCTGCATAATCTTGGCGACAATCCTGCCGCTAATTTTAAGCCGCTCTAAATCCTCTTTAGACTTTAGGGGAATCATGGTAATCTTGGGCCAACTTTATCAATCGCTCCAACACTATCCCTGCCTCTTCGTCTGCTGGGACGCGCTTCAGCTTACCAGCTTGCTCATAGTAACTGATTAAACTGGCAACCTCTTTTTTATAAACCTCTAACCGTCTCTTGATAGTCTCTTCTTTATCGTCAGTTCTTTGATAGAGTTTGCCGCCGCAGAAATCGCAGATACCATTAACTTTCGGTGGCATATTTGTAATATGGAAATTCACCCCGCATTTTGCACAGACTAACCTTCCGCTGAGGCGTTTTATAATTACCGGCTCACTTGTCTCCAGATAAAAAACCAGGTCTATTGTTATGGCCCTTTCTTTTAACAACTCATCCAGGGCCTTGGCCTGATGAATATTGCGCGGATAACCGTCTAAGATAAAGCCATCTTTTATATCGGGCTGGTCAAATCTCTTGGCCAGCATCTCGGTAACTAAAGCGTCAGGCACAAGTGTGCCTTGCTCCATATATGCTTTGGCATTTTTGCCTAACTCTGTGTCCCCGGATACATTCTGCCGTAAAATATCGCCCGTAGATATATGGGGTAAATTCAAATTCTCGCTTAATGCCTTGGCCTGTGTGCCTTTTCCCGCTCCTGGGGGACCGAGCAATATTATTTTCATCTTCTGCCCCGGATGCGGCCGGCCTTGATAAATCCCTCATAATGGTGCATCAAAAGATGCGATTCAATTTGTTTTATCGTATCTAACATTACTCCCACGATAATCAGGATTCCCGTGCCGCCAAAGAATGAAGCCACCAAGTAGGGAACTTTCAGCCACGCCATAATAAAGTCAGGGAAGATAGCGATAATGGCAATAAAAATCGCGCCGGCCAGGGTAATCCTGGTCATCACATAATCTAAAAATTCGGCCGTGGGTACCCCCGGCCGAATGCCCGGAATAAACCCGCCGTATTTTTTCATATTTTCAGATAAATCCACTGGGTTAAAGACAATCGCAGTATAAAAATAACAGAAGAAGAGTATCAGCGTTGCATACGCTAAAGTATACCAAATATGTCCTCTCATCCAACCCGCTGCCCATCTCTGCAGCGCAGGATTAGGGACAAAGGAAGCCAGGGTTGCCGGAAATAAAAGTATGGACTGGGCAAAGATAATCGCAATTACCCCCGAGGTGTCTACCTTTAAAGGTATATAGGTGCTCTGGCCGCCAAAGATTTTTCTCCCCACAATCCGACGGGCATATTCTACGGGAATTTTTCTGTAGCCCTGGGTCACTAAAATTACGGCAAAGACCACGCCTGCCAAAAAAGTCGCCATAA
>JACRHO010000112.1 GCA_016212045.1 Candidatus Omnitrophota bacterium
AAACTGGGGCGCTTCCCGGAAACGCCGGCTTACTCCCACCTCCCAGCCCATTCCTTCGCAGACTGAATAGGCAGTGGAGAGCGGCAAGATGCAGGCAGAAAAAACTGAGGCATTCAATAACCCAAAGGCGAATAAATAAAAACAGTATTTGCCTGCCAAAGGCCTTAAGGCCAAGGCCGCATCTTTTGCTGAATCTATCCTGATGCCGTGAGCAAATAAAGTATTGGCGCAGACAATCACAATAAAAATAGCCACAATATTGACTACAAATGCACCCACCAGCACATCTAATCTGCTATACTTATAATGCTCTAATTTTATTCCTTTTTCTACTACTGAGGCCTGCTGGTAGAACTGCATCCAGGGGGCAATAGTCGTGCCGATTACTCCCATCAGCATCAACAGATACGCCTTGTTAAACTGAATCACCGGCCTGACAGAACTCCTTGCCACCTCAGACCAGTCAGGTTGAGAGATAAACCCTGAAAGGATATAAGAAAAATAAAATACGCAGGCCAGCAAAAAAACTTTCTCCACAGATTTGTAAGTGCCTTTAACTACTAACCACCAAACCGCCAAGGCGCAAAGAGGAACCAGGGTATATTTACTTATACCGAATAATTCGGCGCTGGCGGCAATGCCGGCGAATTCGGAGATAGTGTTAAAAAGGTTGGAGAATATCAAAACTATCATCGCATAAAAAGTAATCCTGACGCCAAATTCCTCGCGGATTAAATCTGCCAGGCCTTTGCCTGTAACTACGGCCATGCGGCTGCACATCTCCTGCACAATAACCAGAGCGATGATTATCGGTATAAATGACCAAATCAGCGCATATCCAAAATGCGCCCCGGCTACAGAATAGGTAGTAATCCCGCCGGCATCATTATCCACATTTGCCGTAATAATCCCGGGCCCCATCACCGAAAGAAAAATCAATGTTTTTATCCAAAGCCTTTTTATTTTCGTCATAGTTTTGGCTGGGCCTTTATCATCTTTTTGAGTCTGCGCCGCCAGGCAATAGCAATCACCTGGCTTAAGATATCATCCACAGTAATTATCCCCTGCAAGAGATTATTATTATCTACCACGGGAATAGCATAATATTTATATTTATCCATTAGATACGCTGCTTCCTTAACGCTAGAATTAACCTGAAGAGAGTAAGTTTTGGGAAAGGCGGCTTTCTGGATAGGATCGTTAGGGTCGGCGGCAATCAGGCGCCGGAAATTCACTACCCCCAAAAGATGATTTTCTTCGTCTACAATACAAACAAATTGCGCTGGCTCTATTTTAAAAGAGCGCTCTTTAATCCGCTGTAGGACAACGCCCACCGCCGTATCTTTCCCAAAGGCCATGTAATCAGTGGTCATTAGACCCCCGGCAGAATCGCTAGAATAACCCAGGAGTTGAGAAAGTTTTTTGGAATGTTTGCTCTCTACCAAGTTCAATAATTGGTCAATTTTATCCTTGGGGAGTCTTTCCAAAAAGTCTGTAGCCTCGTCAGGCGGAATGCTGTTTAAAAGTTCTGCCTTATCTTTATTGTTCAATTCTTCAATAATCAACTTTTGTGTTTTAAAGTCAATATTTACAAAAATCCTGACCTTGGTATCTAAATCCAGGGATTTAAAAAGCGCGACCTGGTGCTTTATATTCACATCTTGAAAAATCTCACCCAGGTCTGCTGCCGGGATACTGCTGAAGTGTTTATGCGGAACATCCACTTTTATGTTCATGCTTACGGGGTTTATGGAAAGCGGATGGATGTGCTTCCAGGAAATAAGGTATTCTTTTTTCAGGTAGGCGGCATTTTTATTGACTAGCCCGACCAAAAAATCAACAAATCTCTCCAAGCCCAGACGCCGAAAAACCCCGCGCGTGCTGATATCCACATGGGCTGCCATCAGAGAATGGTCTACCATCAAGAGGTGAATGTCGTTAATCCGGATTACTTTATGGTTGTAGGTATCCACCACCTGCTGGTCCAAAATATCCCGGCGCAGGGTCAATTCTTCTTTATTGTTGTGAATTTCCGAGAAGGCGATCTTATCTTTTTTAATTTTTAATCTAATTTCCTTAATGCCCATCTGCAAAATATCCGACCAGTTCACCAGGGCATATTGACGGTTAGGAAACCCTTTGCGGATAATCATTGCTGCTGACTGCGGATAAACCTCACCGGGCTTGACAATGATATCGTAGAGCTCGCCGGCAAAGTCTCCCTCGTTATCAATGACGCTGCGGGAAATTAATTGTGAAAAGTAGACAAATACTCCCTGATTATTCGCCATACTTAACAATATCCTTTATCTCAATTAACTTTATTTTTGTCTGCGGGAATTTCTCTGCTAATTTTTGACCCTTATCTTTACCTAAAACAAATAGGCTAGTGGCTAAGGCATCGGCAGTCAGGCAATCGCCCGCCACCACTGTTACGGAAACTAAACCTGAATTTGCCGGATAACCCGTCTGAGGATCAAATATATGAGCATACCTCTTCTGTCTTTTTAGAAAATATTGCTCGTAATCACCAGAGGTGGCTATCGCCTGATTTTCTAATTCCAGATAAGCAAAGAATTTTTTACCCCGCGGGTCCTGAATGGCAATGCGCCAAGGCCTGCCAAACCTATTGCCTAAAGCATAGATATCTCCGCCGGCATTAATCAGGCAACTTGTTATACCGGCAGCTCTTATTTTATCTATGGCGCAATCCACGGCATAGCCCTTGGCAATTGCCCCTAAATCTATGCTCATTTCTGGAAAACTAAATTCTACCACATTATCATTATCTTTAAAGAGAATTTTTTCAAAACCCACTAGGTTTAATATTTTTTTTATTTCTTCGTCTTTGGGCACATAATAATTCTTATCTTTAAATCCCCACAACTGAACTAAAGGCCCGACCGTAATATCAAATGCGCCCTCGCTTGCCAGCCAGAATTCTTTTGCTTTTTTTAGGACGTATATAGTCTCGGGACTGGCCTTAATTTTACCGGTTTTATTTAATTGGGATACTTCGCTCTCAGGCTTATATTTACTTAATAAATCCTCAATCCTTTTTATTTCCGCAAAGGCAATACCTGCCGCCTGCTTATCCGGAGAAGTTACTTCTACAAAGGTACCCATCATTACACGGCTATCTTTATATAGATAACGTGATTGACAGCCACAGAGAAATCCCAATACTACCAATAATACCAATACTACCAAATAAATCCCAATTTCCAAATCCCAAAAAGTTTTGGATTTGGGATTTTGGATTTGTTTGGGATTTGGTAGTATTTGGATTTGGGATTTTACCATTTGGATTTAACGTTCATTTTCTAATAGCTTTTAAAAGTTCCTCAACCGTTAATGTATTTATAACATCTTCTTTAGAAAGCCAGCCCCGGCGCGCCATAGCGATGCCTAGCTTTATTGTCTCTAATTGCGCGA
>JACRHO010000114.1 GCA_016212045.1 Candidatus Omnitrophota bacterium
CGCGGATAACGCATATTCTAACCTCGGAAAATATTTGATTATTAAATTCGTTAAAAAATTTAATTTGACTACCTGAAGCCAGTGCCGATATTCAACAGGCAGGCCCGCTATATATGAATTTATTTCTTTAGAATCTAAATCAAAAAATAAATCTTTTTGGGAATCGTATATTTTTATAACTCTATTTATCTTTATTTTTTTCTTATATTTGAGGTCAAATAAATATCCATCTTCATATTTGTGCCGCCTATTAAAAGGTTTGGCAACGATATTTTTGTTTACTGCCAGCTTAAAAACCGGGATAGTTACCCAATGTTCAGAAAGAAATTCTATATGGCTAAAAGGACCGTATTTACTATATTGGTTACCTGAGACATAAATAATCTCATTGCCGTTATAGTTATTCAATTCCTTATTATTCATTATGTTATGTATTACCCTTTGTTGCTGTAAATTCCAGGACCTCCAATGATTAGAAATACCAAGAATTGCAAAAATGAATATGCCCAGAAGCAAAATCCTTAATTTTTCTCTAACCGGCATGAGGAAAATAAGATATGTTAACAGAAATGAACCAAAGATGGTAGTTCTATTTCCCAGATTAAATGCTAACTCTGGATACATGCCTGTAAGGGAATATAGAAAAAATGCTGTAAGCAGTAAAATTACCATGCTAATGATAAGTTTGGAATCGTATCGGTAATTAACCTTGCGATAGATTCTCTGGCAGATAAGTATAGCAATGAGGCCAATGATAAGCGAGACGCCGCTCATTTGTTTTAGCGCATAATAAATTTTTAACCAAAAGGCAGGCCCAAAAGCAGAATCAAAAAAGGTTATTATCTGGATGATGAAATTCTTTATTATCGAAAGAAAATTTATCTGTCCAGCCAACCTATCTGTTCCCAACCCCAAGAATTTCGTCAGAAAAATATAATAAAGCGTAAATAATAAATTCGGAACCAAAATAACCAATGCTTGCTTAAGTTTTCTATTCAAGCTAAAGAGAAAAAAGAGACCTACGGCAATAGGCAGAGAGCCGTAAGATATAAATGAACCCATTAAAGAAAACAAGAAAGCCGGCACCAACCTATTATGATATCCCAAGTAATACGCATAGAGATAGAAAGCAAATGATAAGGTTAAATACTGCCCCATAAAGAAATATACAGTGGCATCGTGAGTAGGGAAAAATACAAAAAGAAATGAAATTAAAAATGCATCGCGAGGTTTTAAATAAATAGTAAAAAACTTCACGATGAGATAAAATGATATGATGACATAGAGAATTTTAGAAATATTAACCGCGTTTTGGTTGTGAAGGCTAAACAGATGATACCAAGGATAATGGGTTATCTGTTCAAAGGGCGTATCAATAAAATAAAAAGGGCTATTAGTTGGTTTCTCCAGGCCTCTTGCCATTGCCATAGCCTCAAAGTCATCTGAAATAATACCCGTGTTCATAACTAAATAAACAATAAACGAAATATACAACAAAAATAAAATTTTATCTTTTAGCCTATCCGCAGTTAAAATATTTATCATAAGTTATGCCCGGTAAAATATTCAACTTTGATAACAGCCGTATTGGCCATCGCATCATTCTAATATAGCGGTAGTTAGAAGGATAATCTCTAAATGTTTTTGGCGCAAGCTTCATATAATTTTCAAACTCTGCCTGAGTAATGCCCAGCCGTTTGATACACAGGTCTATTACTTTTGCGTCTTCAATAATATCAATCTTTTGCACTTCCTCTAATGCTATTCCTCTTGTCATTTGTCCAGAACGTATCAGGGCCGAATATATGAACTTCCTTCTGTCAATATTAAATTTAGTGCGGAAGACATAGGTCATCAAACTCTGATAAAGGTCATCATAATATTTTGACCCAGCATAAACCCAACCGAGTTCTTTTGCAATAATCTTCTCTGCATCATTACGCACATAATCAACATAGTTAAGTATCGGAATGGCTATTATGTCTCTTATAAACGTATAATAAAAAATATGCGAAATGCCTAAATTAAAACCCGGGTCAGCAGGCCGCCATTTCCGTAAGCGAACTGAGCCAAAAATCCGCTGTATGTTTTTTAAATAAGTCCCGTCTAAATAATTCCATTCTAAAGGAGATATACCTTCTGTACGAAATGAATATCCGGATATAATATATTTTATATTTTCCTTTGCGGCTGTGCCATAGAGCGCTGTTTCTATAGCTACATCCGTGCCCTCTTCTAAGTCCGGAGTGGATGCTTTTAAAAAAGCTATTTTAACATCCTTGGATTCTCTCCAGTCAGAGGTAACAGTTCTTAATTCCACGCCTAAAACTGCGGTGGCACGTTTTATGTTTTCGCCGGTTAGAGGATTTCCAAACCCATCATTAAAATGGACAGCCAACGGCCTTAACCCATATTGTTTGAGTAACCATAGCGTATAGGTGCTATCTCTGCCTCCGCTTACGCCTACGATGCAATCATATTTTCTGCCTTTGCCTTTGTTTTTTATCTTATCTAATAATCTCTTCAGCCTTAACTGACCTATCTCTCCCAAGGGATATGCCTTTTCCAGCTTATCGTGCATCTTACAGTAACTACATTCGCCTTGGGCATCAAATTTTGCGCCGGGAACAGAGCTATCAACTATACATCTATTACAGACCCTATATTCCATTTTTATAATATCTTTTTTTCTTTAACATTTCACCTATCTGTGTGCCCTTCTCCTGCCTTTGAGGAATATCTATTTCTGTCGTGATTAACTCTCCGGCAAACTCATTGTAATGGCCATTGGCGATAACGCCGTCTTTACCAACCACCAAAGAACAACCTACCATTTTCTTACCTTCGTAAGGCCCTCCTACTATATAACCTACGCTGGTAGCGCTAGCTACAATAAGGTTGTATAAACTTGCTAATGTATGATATGGCTTAACCCATTTTTCGCCATAAGGGTTTGTTCCTTCTATAATATGATAATCCACCGTCCAGGAAGAAGGAGAAAGTATAATCTGAGCTCCCATACGCGCAAGAGTATGTCCTATTTCTAAAGCATCTATATAGTTATCAGCGCATATATTTACGCCTATCAAACCCCAGGGCGTAGCCACTACTGAAAGATGCCTGCCCACAGCATAAAAATCATGCTCCACAACCAGTAAATTAATCTTATGGTATTTAAGGATAATTTCGCCGGCAGAACTAATCAGTATGGCTGTATTATAGATACGGTGGTCTAATTTTTCAGTTAATCCTGCGCAGATAAAAATCGCATATTTTTTAGCAGATGCGCAGAGTATATTGCTATATGGCCCCGGAATGGGTTGTGCCTCTGTTTTGGCGCTGGGATGCGTCCATCCCAAATCTAAAGATTCCGGCAACAGACTTATAGCACATCCTTTTTCGCAGGCCTCTTTAATCATATTTTCTGCGCGGCCAAGGTTTCTCTGCGGCTCGCCGCCTTCAACTAATAATTGACATAATCCTACTTTAATCTTATTCGCCAACATTTAAAAACATACGTAATTTTATAATCTGACTTAAAAAAGAAACTATAGTAGTTATATTATTTACTTTGGAATCCCCGCTTATTCTAGGCCTAATTTGTATAGGTATACTTTGAATTCTATAACCTGCCTTCTTGGCTTTAATGATTAACTCCATAACTATCATCCAAGCTCTACCATGCGACACCAATTTAACTTTATTAAGAATCTGCCTTCTAACCATAAATATCCCTTGGAAGCGAGGTAATTTTCCAAATAATATCGTAAGGATAAACCTTTCGGCCTTTGATAAGAACCTGCCTATTGGTGGTAGTTTTGTATCTGGGATATAACCGAGAATCAAATCAAAATTCTCTATATATGGTATAAATGCATTAATATTGGTGGCGGGAAATTGCCCATCTGCAGGAAAATAGGTAATGAATTCTCCCCTGGCATCACGAAAACCACTCCTGTATACCTCACCTAAACCAAAATTCTCTAAATGATGTATAGTCTTTATATAATTTAGTTCATTCTGCAAGACATCAGCCAGCATTGGCGTAGTGTCAGAGCTGCCATCATTAACGATTATTATTTCATAGGGCTTATTTAAGTCTTCAAGCAATGTATTTATGTCTCTGGTCACCCACATGAGGTTATTTTCTTCGTTGAAGGCCATTATTACTACGCTTAACAAAGGAATCACTTTATTATTCTAATTACCTTGGCGGGAATGCCTGTAACTACAGTATGAGCTTTCACATCCCTAGATACTACAGAACCCGCGGCAATTTGAGCGCCCTTGCCTATTCTTACCCCAGGAAGAACAATAGCACCTGTCCCGATATCACAATCATCTTCAATTATTACGGGGCTGAATTTTAACCTATTATGCAATATAGGAATGGATCTGTCTTTCAAAACATGCCAAGACGTAATTATCTTTACCGCTGGCCCTATTCCTACATTATTACCTATAGTTAATCCTGCGGCACTATGCAGAAAGCACTGTGGACCGATCCATGTACCGCTACCGATTTTCATTTTATTTCTATAATATCCCTTGATTATCGCGTAGTGGCCTATATACACATTATCGCCAATCATTATATTCTCGGGATGAAAAACCAATACGCCATATTCAAAGATTACGCCATCACCTAAACTTGCGAACTCAGAACGCTTAAACTTACCACTGCCGTGAGTCTGCATTATCTTATCTGAAACTTTATCTTTCATAACCTATCCTCCTATACCAAGCAATAGTCTTGATAAGGCCTTCTTCTAAATCTATCTTGGGTTCAAACCCGAGCATTTTTCTTGCCTTTTCTATATTAGGAATTCTTAACTCTACATCTACGATATTTTTTTTAACAAAAGTAATCTGGGACTTTGAATTGCATAATCTTTTTATAAGGTTGGCAAGGTGATAAATAGTTAAAGTATTTCTGGGATTGCCGATATTAAAAGCCTGGCCAATTGCTTTTTTATTCTCTAAGCAAAGGAGTATCCCATCGATTATATCATCAATATAACACCAAGACCTTACCTGGCTTCCTTCGTTATGTATATGTAGGGGCTGGTTTTTTAATGCCCGCTTGATAAAAACATGTATTGCGCCCATACCTACCTGCAGGGGTCCGAATATATTAAAGGGCCTGATGGAAAGGGCGGGAAAGCCATATTCTCTGAAGTAATTCAAGGCGAGGTGCTCGGTAGCTAGTTTGCTTACCGCATATGTCCAGCGCGCTTCTCCTACCGTACCTAACGAAGTGGGGTCTGTCTCGTTAACATTAAAGGCGAAACTACCGAATACTTCACTTGTAGAAAAATCAATAAAACGTTCAATATTTTTCTCATTCAATGCTGCTTTCAGAACGTTGTGCGTCCCTAACAATGCCACCTCCATGGTTTTCACCGGCATAGATAGAACTGTATCTACTCCGGCGATAGAAGCAAGATGCACTACCATGTTAGATCCCCGGATGCTATGAGTTAACTTACCAATATCTAAAACATCTCCTTTTGTAAAACTTATATTTTTATGCTTTAATAACTTGCTATGTATTAAGGCATTGCGATGAAGATTATCGTAAACTACAATACGGTTGTCTTCGATTATTCTTTTGATTAATGAACTCCCGATAAAACCTGCCCCTCCACTCAGAAAAACTTTTTTTCCTTTAATCATCTATGTTCTCCTTCTGGAGCAAAGCCGAATAGCGTCAAGCAATACTTCGGCTATACGTCCTTGCTCCTCCATTTTAAGGGAGTTATATAAAGGTAATGTCAGGGAATTCCGAAAGGCGTAAAATGCATTTTTAAAAGAATTTAATTTAAACTTAAAATTTTTCTTATAGAAATCTAATGAGGGTATACAATATCCGCCGATTTGCGTTTCTATACCCTTTTTTCGTAATAAATTTTTTAACTTATCTCTATTAATACTATTGGATAACAATAGACAGTATGTCTGATAAACGTGCCTGTAATCTTTGGGGCTTTGTGGCAATTTTAAATAACCAAGAATTTCCATTGGCCTAAGGAGCTGGTTATAATTTTGCGCCAAGGCGATCCTTTTCTTAATAGTATTATCAATTCGTTTAAACTGAGACATAAGAATTGCGGCCTGAATATCAGAGAGACGGAAATTATAACCGCAACCGATAAACTTATTATTACGGAGGCCATGATTGCGCAATAATTGTATTTTTTCGGCTATATGCCCAGAATCTGTAATTACGGCTCCACCTTCTCCGCAGGTAATAAGTTTACGCGGATGAAACGAGAATACTGCAACATCCCCAAAAGAACCAACCTTTTTTTCCCGGATTCTAGCACCCAAGGCACAGGCTGCATCCTCAATGACAGATAAATTATACCTCTTGGCAAGACGCATAATTTCAGGCAGATCAGCCGGGAGGCCAAATTCCGAAACAACCATTATTGCCTTCGTCTTCTTTGTGATTAACCTGCTGATGTTTCCCACGTCTATATTAAAAGTATCCAGCTTTATATCGCAAAAAACGGGTTCTGCCCCTCCTAATATAATAGAATTAGCCGTTGCAGGAAATGTAAACGCCGGACATATAATCTCATCTTTGCTCTCTAAACCTAGCGCCTTTACTGAAGCAATCAATCCAGATGTCCCAGAATTAAACATAAAGGCATAACGGATTCTATTATATTGCCGCAACCTGCTTTCTATTAATTTAACGTACCTACCTTGCGTAAGCCAGCCACTCCTCAATACCTTAATAGCCACATTTTCTTCTTTTTGCGTAATATCAGGTTTAGATAAAGGAAATTTTATAGTTCTCATATAATATTTAGCCGAATAGTAATCTTAATAAAACCTTGGCTCTTTTTAAAAGGCTAATCAAATCCTTTGGGCTCCTTATGGAGATTATCCTCCTGATGATATAAGATGGGTTTAAATAAAACTCTCTGTACGCCTGGTTAAAATATTGCGTAAGCTCCTTTGAGTTCACATCCCTAAGTTTTATATTGGCTTCATTATACCTGCCAAAGTTCTCCCATCCTCCAGCGACAATCTCTAACAATTTTTTCCCTTTGGCCATATCCCAAACCTCTGAGCCAGGCAAAGGAACCAGAACAGAAAACTGCGCATAATCAAGTTTTAGTCTTTTTGAGATATCAATAGTTTTTCTGATACTCTCTTTTGTATCATATGGTAATCCTATAATAAAAAGTCCGATTACCTCCATCCTGACTTCTTTTGCCCATTTAACCGCTCTGGTTATATCCTCTATTGTTTCGTTACGCTTGGCCAAACGTAGCACCGCATTATCCCCGGATTCAATGCCCAGCTGAATCCTGCGGCAGCCTGAATCCTGCATTATTTTAAGAAGTGGTTTTGTTAAATGGCCTGCGCGGGTAAGGCAATCCCACTCTAAACGCAGATTCCGTTTAATCAATGCTTCACAAATCTCTGCAGTCCTTTGATTATCTAAAGTGAATGTATCGTCATGAAAGGTAAACCTTTTTATTTTGTAATCAAGTTTTAATTTTTCTATCTCACCTATTATGTTGCCTACGCTTCTTTTGCGGTAACTTCTCTGATGTATAGTGTGCGCAGCGCAATATGTGCACTGATAAGGACAACCCCTTGTGCTGATGAGCCCTACTACTGTGCCTACATGTTCATTTCCGTATTTTTCAATAGGCAAATCCTGATAAAGGGGATAGGGGAAGATATCTATATTTTGCGCTAATTGCCGGGCCGGATTTTTTATAATACTGCCTCCTCTTTTATAAAATATTCCCTTAATTTTATCGATGCTCTCTCCGCGCACAAGCTCTAGCATCGTAAACTCTCCCTCTCCATAAACGAGGATATCTATGTTACTGTTGGATATTGTCTCTTCTGGCAAAGCCGAGGCATGTATTCCTCCAATTATAACCTTAATATCGGGATCTATCTTTTTTGCAATTTCTGCAACTTTAAATGCCTCCTTAATCTGGACAGTGGTAGCGGAAAGCCCTATCCAACGCGGCGATTCCTGTCTAATTATCCTACCTACGTCATTTAAACTATCTGTAGAAAACATTAAATCTACTAACTTTACGCTACAGCCAGCCTCCTTTAAAAAACTGGCAATATAGGCTATACCCAAAGGCGGCACGCCAAAATCAAGCGCCTTGATATCTATCCTTCCATAACTTTTGCCATACGGCATGGATAATAGTAGTACATCGCTCATATATTTAAGCTATCTTAATTCGTAAATCTTTATCTCTTTTATCCACCAGAAAATTAAAGTGTTTTTAAAAATCCTATCCAGCAAAGGAACGCGGCTGTCAAACCTTACAACCTCTTTATAATAAGGCGCAATCTCCTTTTCTTCGTTTAATTTCAGTACCCAATGGAAATGCGTGCCTCGCGTACCAGTCTTATCTATATATTTAATATACTCTGGCGCAATATTATCCTTAGAAGAAGCAATTGATTTAGGTTCATAACTATTAACCAAGATATAATATTGTGGCAATTTTTCCTTTATCTGGCTAAGATCCGGACTCGTATCATTAACAAATTTATAAAGAAAATAGTTAAAGTACGGGTAATTATTGCTCAGGCCACAATTATCAATAAAGGTCCCTATACTGGAACCTTCGGGAATATTCCTGTTTATCCACTCCCCGGCTGCCAGTCGGGGAGTGCGCGTAAAGATAAAGGCATAGAAAAGCGAATTTAAGAACGTATAAATGGCAACTAAGCCAATCAGTCCAAAAATAATAAACTTATGGATTTTCTTTTGGTTAAATAAAGAATCCATAAAATCAGTGGATAATAAAATCAGCAATGGCAGGATAGGAACTAAGGCGTGCAAGGTACCTATTGCAAAACAAGTGCTATAAGTTAAGAAATAATAGCCGAAGATTGAAAAGAGGATAATCCTTTTTTTTGCTTGGCGGTTATTAATTATTGCCCAAATAATAGAAATAAGAACTATTGAGCCTAACGGCCATCCTAAGCTATCAAACAAAATGCGGATATTCCCGAGGTGAATACTCATATCCCAAAAAGAATAAAGCGACCGATAATCCTTAACGTTCCAGATCAGTTCACGGATGAATTCTTTATAGGAAACAATGGTATAGGGATTGGTAATAAAGAATATAGCAATACATAGCAAAACCGACCAGACAAAATATTTCAAATCAACAAAAGGAGTTTTAAGTAAATTGGATTTTATTTCTTTAAACGGAAAAATCCTGTTGTAGGTTAAACTTAAGAAAATCGGCAGGAGAACCGCTACGGTAGAAAGAAGACTTCCTGCCGCCAGGCCTGCGCATATACCGGCGTATATAGCATTAATGCGTATCTTATCGTTCTCCAATATATTAAAGCAACAAAATACGGCTAAGAGATACCACATCGCCGCCGATAAAAGAGGCTTAAGATGTACGCTTTCTACGATAATCAGCGGGCAGAATATAGTAAAAAAAGACGCAAAGATAAAGACCCTGCGGGCATAAAACCTCCTGCAAATATAGTATAGTATCAATAGCGAAATCAAAAAGCAGAAGATACCAAAGCCCTTGCCTAAGGCGCTGATCAACAATATATCCTGCGGCTGGTGCATATAATATGCAATATCTTTCACCAGTTTAAAAATTCCGAGTTTAGAGGCAATAAATAAAGAGAAACCTACAGGATAAAGCCAGGCGCCTCCATAGCGGAAATAATGCGGGTTAAAATCCAGTTTGCTGGGATTAAAGCGATAAAACATCCTAAAGACGTTTTGCTCATCCCAAACAGAAGGCGACATAATGTTATTGCTAAGCCAGCGCATTTTATTTTTTGAAATATATATTTTTTTTCCTTCTATAATTATGGTATCTTCCTTAAGCATATCTCTGAGGTAATCCTTCGGCGGTAGAAACTGCCACATTACATCTTGATAGAGGTTATCATTTACTAATTCCCGATGCCAAGCCTTAAAGTCATCCATTTCTTTTATCAAATAATTTTTTGCCGGTTCGCGAAGCCCAAAGAAAGATTCCCGGGCAATTTTATTATTGGGCACGCATTCATTTCTTAGGCCGGGTATAACCATCGCTAAGAATGAACCTGATAGAACAAGCGTATAGAAAAAAGGTAACCTCTTTAGTTTCATGCGCTATTCTCCATTTTAGCGAATAGTAAAAACACGAATACCTATTTGAAAGGCAGAAATAATATCTCGCGGAGAAAAAAATCTTAATTTCCGGAAAATCTGCCGAATCTTATACCTAAGAGGGCGACTCTTAAAGATAACCGCCTTAATGTCTCTTAAGGACAGGGGCGGAGCCTCCCAACATGGAGTATATGGATCTGTTCCTAACACATTGTAAAGTGGACGGGCATATTGGGTATTCCAAGAAAAATCACGAGGCAAGACCCCTTGCTGATATGCTAATTTTTCGACCTCTGTGCCGGGATAGATAGCAGTAAATCCATAAGCGGCCCGGACATTAGGATAGGCGGAAAATTTGTTAATTAAACTGATAGTTTTACGCAATTCCTGCATCGTCTCTCCAGGAAGACTAACCATAAACATAGCATCAAAGGGAATTCCGACACGAGCGGTGGTTTCAATGGCTTTAGTGGCCTGGTCGACGGTTATCCCTTTCTTTAATGACTGAAGGGTTTTATCACTGCCCGATTCTATCCCGTACATAATATAACAACAGCCGGCTGACTTCATTAATGAGAGTAGATCTTTATCTACGGTATTAACGCGGGCTAAAGCTGACCAGCAAATATTCATCTTCCTTTTAAGAATACCTTCACAGATGCTCACAATATGGTTACGGTCTATAGTAATAGTATCATCATTAAATAAGAATCCGCGGTAGCCATAAATCTTTTGAAAATAAGCGACCTCATCTAAGAAAAACTCCGGAGACCTTTTTCTGAATTTATGCTTCTTTAAGGCGGTTATAGAACAGAAAATACATTTACAAGGACAGCCGCGGCTGCTAATAACTCCCAGTCCAGGAACATTTTTACTGCCGCGGATATGTATTTTATAGCGCTTTAGATCAAACAAATGATATGCGGGACGCGGAAGGGAATCCAGATCTTCATTCAATGGCCGATCAGGGGTTTCAATGATTTCGCCATTGTGCCGAAAAAATATCCCATCGATCTTTGAAAGAGGGATATTGGCCTCTACGGCTCTTGCGATCTCAACGATGGTGTTTTCTCCTTCGCCTTTGACAATACAATCGATCTCAGGAATTTTTGAAAAGGCATCTCTTGCCGTGGGAGGAAAATGTGACCCTCCCGCGACAATAAAGGCTTTAGTCACCTCTTTAATTATTTTCATGGCCTGGATTGCCTGAAAACGCCCGGCAGTAGTAGCCGTAAAACCAACCATCGAAGGTTTAAGTTCAATAACCTGTTTAATCATCTGCTGCAGATTATTATTTGATGATACGGGATCAATAATAGATACTTTATAACCACTTTCTTCCAAAAAAGCACCTAAATAAGCCAGCCCGGGATGAGGGTGGTAATCCATAGTGATAAAATTTATATCTGCAGGAGCTTCAACTAAAACTATATGCATATTAAAATCCCCTAACTAATTAAAATACATCTAGTTATAAATAAAATACTTCCGTCTATTATACTGGTCATCATTAACAAATCAAACATTATAGTTTTTCTGATATAATTTTTGAGATGATTTCAACCCTGCTAACCCAAGATAGCCCAGCTGCAATTTCTCGTCTTTTTAATAGATTGCCATTATCCTTTAAATAGGAATCGATATTATCCATAAAATCTTTATGGCCCTGGCTTAACTTTACCACCTCCTGGAATTCTGCAAGTTCGCTAAGATTAGTAGACACAACAGGTTTGCCTACTGCAAAATATTCTAGTATCTTCAGGGGAAATACACTTCGGTTAAAACCTTCGGTATAATATGGAATAATACAAACATCCATCATGTATATGTATCCGGGCAATAGGTTGTGTTTCTTAAAACCTAAATAATGTATATTGGGAAATTTTTTAAGAATAGTCCTGTTGTCTGAAGACATTAAATTATATCCGATCAAAATTATCTTCCAATTAGGTTTATGGGAAGCCAAGTAAGATAAAAGCCCTATGTTTATTCTGGCATCTAAAGTTCCCACAAAGCCTATTCGGGGCGAGGGGATATTCCTCATTTCCGGTGGCAGCATACTCAATGGGAATTCCCTGCTAAAACTATCAAAATCTACGCCATTACGGATAAAATGGATATCCGCACGCCAATCTCTCATTTTCTGGGCGATAAGTTTTGCACAGGTAAATATGATATCCGCTTTCTTTAATAAATTATCTTCAAGAAATGATAAAACAGCCCTTCTTTTCTCAATGGCTATCTCAGAACGAAAATCATCTATGCAATAATATATGGACAAAGATTCGTTCATCTGACCTAAGAGCAAAATGCTGTTAACCGTATAGATCCATAAAATAGGATGCGGAAAACCAACTCTCTTGGTTATCCTTCTTAAGGAAATCGCAAGTATCTTCTGGTTAATCCTATTAATCAAAATTGAGTAGTTCGTGAATGGTAAAACAGGCATAGGGGTATAAATATATAAAAATCCTTCTTTTTTTGATATACCCCGCAACCACCTGGTTATCCTCTCAAGCCCTCTTATCGGATTTTTTAAAATATGTAGAACAGAAAGTTGGGGTTCTACATATAAAATCCGGTTATTCTTGGCCAAAATAGACATAATCTGCTGTCTGCTGCCGTAAGGCGTCTCCCAGTCCGAAGTAGATATACAGATTATATCCTTATCCTTTATCATTTGTTAGAAATTCCAGAGAGGAATTCTCAAGCCCTCATTAATAAGACTCCTCTCTTGTTTTTTAAAGGGCTTATTGATATACGATAAAAGTAAATAAACTAAGATGCCCAAGATAACTACTACTAAGAGTAAAACCAAATTATCTCCTATAAAGCGCTTGCACAATACTAAAAATAACATCATCATAAGCGAATTAAACAATATTTTTAAAAATGACCTTAAGGGGTAACTTATCTTGATAAGGCGCTTCGCAAAGAAGAAATACAGCAAGAAGATAAGCAGAGTAGAGCTTCCATAGGCATAAGCCGCTCCGATTATGCCCATCTGTTTTATTAATATAATAGATGCACAGATTCTATAAATTATTACAACATTGCTATAGAGGGCATATTCGTTTTTTTCAAAGACATTAAAAATAACTTTTATCGGGATAGTAAAGGTCTGTAATACAACGGCCAATACCAAAATTTTTAAAGTAAAAATTGAGGGTTCAAATTTATTTTGATAAACAATCAGAACAAATTTATCTATTAACGCCCAGATGCTAAGTATTATAGGAAAGACGAAGAATGCCTTAAACTTATTATAGAGTTGAAAGAGGTTATTTAAAACATCCGGGTCGTTGTATTTTAAATGCTGTTTGATAAATAACGGTGATATGATCGACTGCAGCACCACTCCGGGTGACCAATACAAGACAAAAAAAGCTATTGAAGAGGCAAAATTAAAAAGTCCGGCGCCTACCGAACCAAGTAGATAGGCAATCACATAAATATCGAATGACATCTCCCAGAAGAAAGCCGATGCTATATACAGGTATTCTTTGACGCTAAAGATAGAAAAACGCCTCAATTCTGCCTTTGAGGGCTCCCCTTGCGCTTCTTTTGTCAGAAAATAGGTATAAATCTTTTTAAAATATAACAGCGAATGCAGGATGCCTACTATAGCAATCGCCATTACTAACCAATCTATGCCTAACCTATATTGTAAAACCGCGATAAATAAGGACAATTTTAATAAGCTCAATAATGCCTGGCAGGAATTTCTAAATACCTGCATAAACAGCGCATTCAGTATCTCCTCTTCGGCCTTTATAATTATAGATAAGATGCCGATAAAAACTAAAACTGGTAATAATCTTACCAAAGCATCTATTTTAAATATAAATGCAATTTTGTTGGCTACAAAAAAACTAGAAATTATTAGTAAAATCCCTAATGTGGTTATAGCATATAAACTTAATTTTATTATATAAACGGCGGTGCCCTTTTTATCTCTCTCAATATATTCCGGGATAAACCGTAAAAGAGTTTGCGGAATGCCTAAAGAAGCGAAAAATGCAAAAAAAGTTAAAATCGCCATTAAGAAGGAGTATATTCCGTAGTCGTTAAGTATGAGTTTTTTGGTAATTAGGATAAAGGTTGAGGCATCCACAATTGTTGTTATCAGTTTGCCGAGATAGTTGGCAATGGCGCTTTTCATGCTTATCTTTTTAATATTATCTTCTAACATGATGCTATGTTTTTATTATGCCAGTTCATTATTGAACTGGGGAAGAAATATTAATGCTATTCTCATTTTTTCTGGCCCACGCAAAGCAAGTTGTGCCCACGAACCTTGACCAGTAATCGAGTAAAGAGCATCCTGATAACTTGCTTCATGATAATTTTGGTAAAGCTGTCGTCCGGATACAAAAATATGTCTGGGAAAACGCAAATATGTCTCGGGTCAAATTCTGCCTGTTGAAGGATCCCTGCTGCCTTAGGTTTATCAAAAGACTGAACATGGCCCATAGGGTGAAATACAGCTAGACAATCCGGGCATACAACTGTGGAAAGTTTCTCGCGATACGGCATAGTCGTAATAATAATCCCCCGGTCAGAAAGAATACGCCGCGCTTCCTTCAATACATTGATTACGTAAGCGTAATTCGAGTGTTCTAATACATCGAAGGCGAAAACTATATCAAAGGCCTTATCTTCAAACGGCGTACGATCCAACGCAGAGGCAAAAAGAGGGACTACAATCCCGCTCTGTTTCAAGGCCTGGCGGGTATGTTCAATCGCGCGCGAAGAAATATCTACCCCGGTTACCCGGTAACCTTTTCTATAAAAGACTTTGATAAATGTTCCGGTCCCACAACCTAAATCTAAACATCGCATATGGGGCATTAGGTACCTTTTAATTTTTCGAAGGACTACCTTATAGAAATCCGTGGGGTAAAACCCGGTAGTTAAATTGTGATCGGCAATATAAGATTCCCACATAGCTTCAATTTTTTCTGGTGTCCATTTCACACAATGCGATTTCATAGGTTTGGCCATTTTTTAGCGCCGTTAACAATAGCTGTGATCATCTTAACGAGATAATTAAAAATTGCGTTTTTGATGCTTAAGCGCTTAATATTATTCTCTGACATTTCTTCTTACCCAATTCATTTTTTATACATTTGACTCTTCCGTTGGATAAAACATATTTCTTCTTGCATATACTACAGGTGCTCTTATTCTGTTTAAACTGTAGTTTATTTGCGCAAATACACATCCACCCTTTTATCTTCGCAGGATTACCGTAAACAAGGGCAAAGGCAGGCACATCTTTTGTCACTACAGCTCCTGCGCCGACAAAGGCATATTCGCCAATAGTCCTGCCGCAGATAACCGTTGCATTCGCGCCTAAAGTAGCGCCTTTTTTAATCTGCGTCGATTTATATTCATGCTTTCGGCTGATATAACTTCTGGGGTTTATAACATTGGTAAAAACAACGGATGGTCCGCAAAAGACATCATCCTCTATTTTTACTGCGTCGTATATAGAGACATTATTTTGTATCTTAACATTATCGCCGACCACAGCTTTGGAGCCGATAAATACATTCTGCCCGATATTACAATTCCTACCTATCTTGGCTCCGGGCATAATATGAGAATAATACCAGATCTTGGTGCCTTTACCTATTTTACTCGGTTGCTCAACACAGCTTGAGGGATGAACGTAATATGTTGATTTGGATGATAGATAATGAGGCGCATGTTCTAAAACAAACACTCTGCCATTTTCCTCTAGCGACATCTGGCAGGCCTGCAATATCTTCAATGTATCTATTGCGTTTTCACCGCTGGTGCGGGGTTTTTCTCTCTTTAATATGCATTCTAGAAAATGCTGCATTTCTAACAACAATGGCTCAGAATTATCAAGTTCTATATTTTCGGCATTTTTTCTTTCCGCTACAGGCATATTTCCCACCCAATTAATTTCGTGGTTAAATAGCTGAAGTTTATTACCAATAGCAATATCATCAAACACTGCCATCTTACTATTTCCTACTACAACTAATTTCTGTTCTTTGTAAGGATGGAGCCAGCTTACGAATATGTGGGCCTTTACGCCGCTGGTGAAATTAAGGTTGCTTACGGTTACATCAGCAATACCTTTATTCAGGTAGCTACCGCCGCAGGCTGATACGCTTTCCGGCATTTCCCCCAGAAGGTGAAGGATTACAGAGATATCATGCGGCGCAAAACTCCACAGTATATTCTCCTCCCGCCTTATCTTGCCAAGGTTTAGGCGATTAGAATAAATATAATTAATTTTGCCTAACTTTCCCATATCTATTAGTTCTTTAAGTTTGGAAATTGCAGGATGATACCTAAGCAAATGCCCCACCATTAAAATATTGGCATTTTTACTAGTTAATTTGACAAGCTCTCGACCCTGTTCAACTGCCATTGCCAAGGGTTTCTCTACAAATACATCTTTACCGCAGGAGAGTGCCTCTTTGGTTAAAAGATAATGCGACTCCGGGTTAGTTGATATTGCTACGGCGTCAATGTTTGCGTTCTTTAATATATCTCTATATGAAGTTGTATACTTTAAGTGCGGATACAATTCTTTCGTGGCTTTCAAAATATTAGGATTCAAATCACAAATGCTAACCAAAACTTTTAGATCATTAAGAACCCTAACCAAATTCCTACCCCAATAACCCGCACCTACGACTGCTACGTTGATATTTTTTTTAGCCATTGTTTTACCTCATATATAATACGCCTTAAAGGCGACTGGATATTTGAACGGGATAAACCGGCATTTTTAAATGCTGGCAAATTGCTAAGGTAAATATAATAGTAGTTTATATCCACTGCATTATTTTTTGTTTTTACTATTAAATCATTTCCGGATTTAATGGCAGAAATATCTATCATTGTGGCGCTTTTTGCGTCTTGAAAATAAACGCCATGATATGGATCAAAGATATACCATCTGCCTTTTAATTTTGCAAAAGAAAAGGGAATTCTTTTCTTTCCATCGATACTATATACCCAAGTAAAAAAAGCAGGTATGCCTGCATAGTTACAAAGCGTCGCAAATACATCGCAAGATTGATCTTTTGAGCCATAGCCGCGAATGATTATATTTAAAACATGGTCATCTATAAGAGGAAAACCCTCTGGGACTCTCATCACGCTGGCATAAGTCCAATCAAGCAATGCCAGCGCCTTCTTTTCGTCGCTATCGTATCCAGATGTAACTTCTTTAGCGATCTTTCTGTAATGATAATCTCGGTCAAAAAACTCTATGATTTTAATATAGAGAGGCATGCTTATGGTTCTGATTTCGCCATTAATACCCTGCTTAGATGTTACGGGAAAGAAAATAATAATCGATACTGTTATTAAACTTAGGGCAACTATAAAAATATTTCTATATAATTTCATAAATCTAACCAAAGTTCCTCTTTAAATACATTTTAAAATGGCTGCGGAAACGCAACCAATCCCCTGAAAAAATCATTTTAAGTGCATTAAAAGTAAGGTAGGCAATCTTAAACTTTGAGCTACTAAAACTATGGATATCATAGGTAAACGTCTTCAATAAAAATGTTAAATATGCAGGGTGCTTTTTAAGGAACTTATTTTGGCTTAATTTAAGTATAAGCCCTTTGGGGAAATATCTCTTTTTTGCCATATAATAAAGATTATCCCAGAATAGATTGTCTTCATTGCGGGAATAATCTAATGTGGTCGTCCATCTGTGCAGAGATTGTTGCTTTTTGTCTTCTACGTCGTTTATGCTAATAAGGCCATTTTCTAAAGCTAATTTAGTTAATTCTGTCTCTGGAAAATAAGTAAGGCTATGGGTATGCAACTGGAAAGGCCTGGGCAATTTAAGCAACAACTGCAGAGTTTCCATTCTGTCGGTTTCTTTTTCAAAAGGATTATCCAGTAATATGTCGTATGAAACGTTAATGTCATAGTACTTAAAGATATTCGCGGCATCTATAATTTTCGCATTAGAAGTAGACCGCCTAAAAAATACATCTCTTATAAATTTTGAACCACTCTGTATACCCATGGTCACATCCTTCAGGCCAGTTGCTTTCAGTAACCGCAACGTATACTCATCGGCATAATTTGGATGTACATAGCAGAAAAAAGGTGTCCCTATAAGTTTACGATATTTAAAACTGAAATCCTCAAGCCAGGACTTATCCATAGAAAAAATATCGTCATAAAAATATATGTAACTTATGGATTTAAATGTCTTCTTGGCTAATTTTAATTCTGCGAGAACATTCTCTACGCTCCTTCTTCTTACGTATCTTCCTAAGCCGTGGTATATTTTTCTATATGTACTATTGCAGCAATAACTGCATGAAAAGGGACAGCCGCGTGAAGTCATTATATCGTATTCAGATCTCTCTTCCACGAGAGGCATCTTTAATATCTTGCCTCGCTCAATCAGATATTTATTCTCATTAGTAAAGTCTGCAAAAGGAACGCTATCAAGGTTATCTATCAGCCGGGATAATCTATTTTTTATTATTCGGCCATTTTTCTTAACCCAAAGATTATCTACATCGCTATAGTCAGCATCTGCGGATATTTTTTTAGCAAGTTCTGTAATTGCTCTTTCCCCCTCACCTATGCACACTAAATCAGCGTGTCCCAAAGATTGTTCTGGATGAATAGTAGGATGTGTCCCGCCCCATAAAGTTAAAACACCCAATTCGTCTTTTACTTTTTTGGTTATTTCTGCTGCTAATTTAAACATAGTGGACCTAAGGCTTACAGCTACAAGCGAAGGACGAATATCTTTAACTAAATTTATCAGCGTATCAATTTCATCTTCGCTTGCTTTATCCATCGTATTATTGGGGTTTGCTAATTTAAAGAAGATGGAGGTAGTATTTATATTATTCGAATTTAATACAGAATGAAGCGTCCTAACCCCTAATGCATTCCAGTCATATAAGGCTATTAATATAATTTTAAAATCGGTATTCATAGTTTATGCATTAAGTTAGCAAAACTATAAACGGCATTGATTACCCTATTTATTTCAGAATTTTTTAGGTCAGGATACAGAGGCAAGGTAATTATTTTTCTATATACTTCTTCGGTAACCGGTAAATAAGTTCTGTATGGCTCATATATGCAATAAAAGTGGTTGGGAAAATAATGGACGCCTGCCGATATACCTTTCGCTGCCAAGTAGTTTATTAATCTGTCTCTAAATTCATACGGCACCCTGATTACATAAAGATGATAAGCGCTCTTTACGTAAGGTTTCTCTCTAGTAAGAGTTATCCATTCAATCTTATTAAAGGCATTATTATAAATGGAGATAATTTGCCGACGGCGTTGATTCAATTTTTCTAATTTGCTTAATTGTACCAGCCCTATTGCAGAATGAATATCGTCTAAATGTTCTTTGAAACCAATCTCATCAACAGTGTATTGCCAGGAGTATTTCTTCTTTCCTTTAGCCCTATCCCAGGTGGTCCGGTTTATACCCATCCAGCGTAATCTCTGCAATCTCTCGGCGAATTTTTTATTATTAGTCGTAATCATCCCGCCTTCTCCCACGCTTAAGTTCTTGACTGCGTGAAAACTGAAACAGGTCAGATCTCCAAATGTACCGATGCGCCTGCCTTTGTATTGCGCGCCGCAGGCATGAGCTGCGTCTTCTACAAGATAAATTTTCCTGTCTTTGACAATATCTATAATCTCATCTAAATCCGCAGGATGCCCGCCATAATGCACAGGCAGAATAACTTTTGTTCTGGGGGTAAGCTTCCTTTTGATATCCCCTATATCCAATGTTAAAGTATCTTGCTCTATATCGGCAAAAACAGGCCTGGCATTATTATATATAATTGCGTGGTTTGTCGAGACAAAAGTCAAGGCAGTGGTAATTACTTCGTCTTGCGGCCTTAAATCTAACACCTTTAATGCCAAATGTAAGGCCGCGGTCCCTGAGTTTACACCGACAGCATATTTTACTCCAATATAATCGGCAAATTTCTCTTCAAATTCTTGAGTTTTAGGACCAAGACCAATCCAGCCAGAAAAAAGAGCGTCCCTGACTGCTCTTACTTCCTTATTGTCCATCGACGGTTTAAATAACGGTATAATTCTTCCCATCTAACCTCCAAAATATCTTTCTAACAATTCCTTAAAACGCGGGGCATTAACTTTAACTGAAAACCGCTCCTCTATAGTCCTTCTGGCATTCGCACCCATCCTTTGCCTAAACAGAGAGTCTTTGATTAGGTGCAATAACTTTTCGATCCATTCATCTTTTGAATTGACTAAGAAGCCGTTTATTCCGTCATTAATTACTTCGGCATTAGTTTGGGTGTAAGAAACTACCGCGGGTATGCCTAGCGCCATATATTGCAGCATCTTGCAACCGAGCTTACCTTTTGTCCATTCATTATCCGGCATAGGCATAACCCCTATATCAAAACTCTGCAGATGCCCTACTTCTGTTTCAAGAACCCAATCAACATTGGTTAAATCTACGCCTCTCAGTTTATACTGCCCGGCACCGATTAACTTAATCTTAATTTGGGATACCCTGGAGAGTTCTTTAAATATCTCATCCAATATACCAAGGTAGATTGCTGTAGAAGGACTGCCAACCCAGCCAATCGTAATGTCTCTATTAACTTTTGTTTTTACAAAATAACGCTCGGTATCAATGGGCCCGGGAATAAGAAAGACATCCTGGCAATATTGCCGGACATAAGACCTGATGTATTCATTCTCCACGATCGCGAGCTTGCTTACTTTTAATATATTGGCGACTTCCTGTGCTTTCGTACGCTCTTTAATGCGGCCAATCCAACTATTTTCTTTGGTATCGGGGATAAAAATAGCATCGTCTAAATCAAATATTATATTTTTATTTATATGTTTTAATAATTTCTCTAATCCAAATGGGAATGTTGTGCGCTGTAAAAATAATATCTTATATTGTGTTGCAAAAACTAGAATGGGGATAAAGCGAATTATCCTTTCGCAATTTATCCGCAGATAATATATTATTTTCCTTACGCCCTTAAATGTAGTAGAATTAATCATCTGCCTTGTAGTCGCATCGGAAATTATGGAAAAAACTTTATATTTTATATTGTGCTCATTTAAATACGTCAGATACTGGTATATCCTATACCTAGTAGCGGCGACCCGGCTAGTGCCAAAGGGGATAAACAAAATAGTCAGATTAGGAGTTATATAGAATTTTTGATTCATTTTTTCGCAAAGAATTTTTTCACCTGTTCAATAACAGTAGTTACGTCAGTTTGCGTCATATCAAAATATAAAGGCAAAGAAATAATTTCCTGCCAGACCATTTCCGTTACTGGCAGTTTTACCTTAAAGTCCTTAAATAACGGCTGGATATGATTCGGAATATAATTAATCCCCGCTCCTACCCCGTTTTTATTAAGGTAATCCAGCAATTTGTCGCGTTTATTATTCTTGACTTTGATAACATAATTAAACGGCGCGGTTTCTCTATAGTCTCTATAAAGAAGTTCAATCCCTGACATTCCTTTAAACGCATTATCGTATTCCCTGATGATCTGCCTTTTCTTCTCTAATACCCTATCTAATTTCTTAATCTGCGCAAGACCGATAGCTGCATTTATATTGCTCATATGATACCGAAAACCTGTGGTAACCACTTCGTAAACCCAGCTCCTCTTGTTTTTATACCTCTGCCATGTATCTTTATCAATGCCTAAAATTCTTTTGCGCATAATCTCAGCGGCTAAATCTTCATCATTTACGACTACCGCCCCTCCCTCCCCACAGGTTAAATTTTTGATGGGGTCAAAACTAAAACAGGTAATATCTCCAAATGCACCAATTCTTTTTCCTTTGTAGCTGGAACCAAAGGCGTGAGCAGCGTCTTCCACGATACGGACACTGGAATTCTTTGCTATATCCAATAAGGCCTCCATATCGCAAGGCAACCCCCCATAATGAACTGGCATAATAACTTTTGTCCTTGAGGTAATGCGTCTTTTTACGTCTTCTATATCCATATTTAAAGTATTCGGGTCTATATCACAGAAAACAGGCCTTGCCCCAGCAGCAATAATAGTTTGAATACTAGCCACAAATGTCAAAGAAGGAACAATAACTTCATCTGTGGTCTCTAAATTTAAAGCATCTAAAGCAATGTGTAGAGCAGAAGTACCGGTGTTGACGGCAATGATATATTTTACTCCCAGGTAACCCTTAATGGCATTTTCAAATTCAAAAACCACCGAACCCATACCTAACCAGCCAGAAGCAAATACCTTTTTTATTTCAGTTAATTCGTCTTCGCCTATTGACGGCCTTGCTATAGGAATCATTATTTTACTCCTAACGCTATCAAAATATCTCCTTTATTAATCAGAGTGAATATTTGTGCTAATAAGTTCAGGGTAGTATTCTGGAACCAATTTGTTTTGTTTTGGATCCTAAACCCGCGCAGTCCAATGCTAAAAATAAAAAATCTTATGGCATTAAAACCATTTAATTCGCACAATAACTTAAGAGAAGAGGTATTGTAACCATAGCAATGATAAGGATAATGCAGTGGAGAAAGATGCGCAGACCAATTTTTTCCCTTTAGCCGATAATAAATATTGATTGCCTGTAAGAGGAGGCTATCCATATTAGGAACTTCTATAAAAAGCAGACCTCCATTTTTTAGAACCTTCTTTATGCGCACCAACAACTCGTGCGGATTTTCAATATGCTCTAATACCATATTTAATGTAACAACGTCAAAATAGTCGTAGGGAAAATTTGCTTCTTCCAGGGTTACATTCTGAATATCCAGATTATATTTATCCGCAGCATAATGGGCGAAATTCTGCGCAGGCTCTACGCCAAATGCCTCCCAGCCGCGTTTTTTAGCCAAAGCCAAAAATTCTCCTTTCCCAGACCCGATATCAAGGATCCTGCCTCTTTTCCCAGTAACTCTTTCAATTATATTTAAATTACGGGTAAATATCCTTAAGGGGTCTTCTTCACAGACAGATGCCCGATACTTTTCTGGCTCGTTATAAAAACCTAGCGTTACATCTTCAGGAATAACAATATAGGGATTCGTATAAACAAAACCACAGTTTCGGCATCTGACTATATTAGTAACTATGTGTTCGTCTTCCGAAGATAATAAAGGCGCATCGTTATATTCTAAATTTCCCCTGATGCCTAAGAATTTTGTCGTGTTACAGCCACAAACCTTACAAGTAATGTATCTGGTGTTGTATTGCATTTCCAAGCCTTGAGTAAATGTCTCCATACTTTTCTATGCCCACCTGCAAAGAAAATCTTGACTCGGCAAGCCTACGGCACCTTGATTCTAATCCTTTATCTTCTTTTAATTTCAATAATTCTAAAAATGTGCGTTTATATTCTTCTTCCTTAAAATCATTAACTATGACTCCTACTTTGTGTTCTAAAATAATCTTTTCTATATCTCCGATCCCTTTACCACTCACAACGGGTATGGCGCAACTTAAAAACTCTGCAAATTTGGTAGGAAAACAGGCTCTTTTAGAAAAGCCCAACGAAATAAATATAATGCCTGCATCTACAAGCAAAAGGTGTTCCGGAATCTTTTCAAAAGAGACCGCCTTGATAGTAATATCTCTTATAGCAATGCCCTTTTGCGAAATTAATCTTAAAATTTCTTCCCTTGGTGAATGTGTCAAGATTAAAAAATGTACATTAGAATTAACCTGTTTTGCGGCTTTAAAATAATCCAGCATTTCACCCTTCATATACCATGTCTCTAATGAACCTACATGCGCAAATACGAATTTACCGTCTAGATTATTCTTTCTTTTTAGCGCCATCCTTGTATTTAAGTCTGTTTTAAAGATATCTGTATCTGCGCAACAGGGAATGGTAATGATATTACCAGAACCCCTCCTATGATTTCTAACTACAGAGTTTGCATATTCTGTCAATACGACTATTTCATCGGCGTGCTTAATGAATTCTTTCTCGAATGATTTAGCAACCCGATATATGATACTCTTCTTATCCCAGTGTCCGCATTCTGCTTTCTCATCTGCCCAAAAACCGCGCATATCAAAAATAAACTTAAGCCTGAATATCCGTTTTAGAAATAATGTAATTAAGCTGGGTACATATCCGCGGGCATGAACTATATCTAATTTTTCTATTTTGATAAGCATAAAGCTTAGCGTAAACCCCATAGTTACATCAAGAATAGTGGAAAGCACTGCCGGTTTTTTATGATATGGCAAACTGATCCATTTAATATTAAAATCTTCTAAGTCTTTTTTAAGCTGGCTCTCTTTTGTTTTATCTGTAAAATATTTTTTATCGAAAGTAAGTAAAACGAAACGTATCCCCCTTTTACTTAGTTCTTTAAGGTAAGGGATAATCTGGGATTGGCCTAACGGCTCAAGCAGCCCATCATAAGATATATATAAGGCTTTCATTTATTAATACTATCCTTTGTTAAATCTAATCCAGACGGATTGAATACATAGATTAAGCCAATACTGGAAAAAACTAAAACAACTGGGGTAACGATATCTCTAAATCTAAAAATTGTTCCGATATTAGCTCCAGTGATAGCTAAAGCCGATGCAATTATAAAAAAATATAGAAATAAAATTGAAGCCTGTCTTAATCTATATCTAACTGATATTAGAGCCCCTATAGCAAAGAAGGGCATTAAGAAATACCAAAGAAGCATTTGCGGCATAGTTAAAAATATGGATTTACTATGTATGAACCGCCAAGGAAATGGTTCTAAAAGCATATGCGTCCAGGCCTTACTAAGCACCGTTAAAAATTCAAGATATCCCATATTTAATTTAACGGGCTGCTCAGTGGACAAGAACTGGTAATATATGCCACCCTCTGAAATTGTTCCCTGATAAAAAACAATGGCCTTCTGGAGCATGCTGGAAAAAAGTAGATATAGATTCTCTTTAAATATCAAAATAAAAAATAGCGAAGCTAACGACGATACCGCGATGAAAAAAAACCGTTTCTTTCTATACAGATTCAATATAAATACTAATAAGAAATATAATAATACTATGATGACGTTTAGATAAATAAACTCTATATAAGCCCTACGTATAGAAAACTGGGCTAAAATCGACAGCGATATCAAAATCAGATAATAAAATCGCTTTGTGCTATGAAATTTGATAGCTGACCAAATCATAAGATAGGCCAGAAATATAAGGCTTGTTTCTTTAAGATTGGTTATAGACCAAAAAAACATAGATGGCCAAAAAGCGACTAATATACTCGAGAGCACGGCAGGCTTTTTGCCAAAAATGTTTCTCACAATGGAATATATCAGTATTGCAATCAAGGCTCCCAGAAGGCAATTGATAAATCTTGATGCAATGGGGCTGTAACCGAATAGAGTAAAGAATGTAGCCAATAAATAAATGTATCCTGTTGCACCATAAGGATTAGTAACCATGGCCTCTATTGTAATTGGATGCATGGGTTTATTTAACCAATACATACTATTAAACAAGCCGCGCAGGGTATAATATCCGCTGTCATCAACGAGGTAGGGCGTAGAATAATCGGGATAGCCCATATGCGCATAATTTAATATCTTTCCGATATATATAGCAATAAACATAGACAATAAACTAACAATTATTCTTGAGCTTAAGGCTATGCTGAAAAGTAACGAAAGAAACCTGCGTTCATCATTTTCGCCAATGCGGTTTATAAAAAATAATACTAACAAAGCGACAGAAAATATAAATACACTACCCGGAGAAAAAAATAGCAATAAACCCAAAATAAAACCCAGCAATATAACCATAGTATTCTTATTTTGAGAATATGTAATTGAGTTAATCATTATAAACTAATTTTCTTGCGTTAATTCCGAACTTCTTAAATAAATCTAGGAATTCCTTATTATTTATTTTTCTTTTGTGCATTAAACCGCGGCGCTTAGTGAACAATCCGGGGATTTTTATCAAAAAAGAAAAGTAAGCACTAAAAAGAATGATAATTGTTGCGGGAAGCGAAATCTTGTTGATAAACTTCTTAGCGGCGCCCTTATTTTTAAAGACCGACACTAGTTGCAGTGTATATCTTAGGCCTGTATAAAAAATAGTGCTCATTAAAAAAGAAACGGGATAACATTTAAATATAATACATAGCCTATTTCTTTCCGTAAAATATAATTTAATGCTAGAGTACTGCCCTCCTGTCTGCGATATCTTATGGTAAATTATGGCCTTAGGCACATAGATGGCCTTCCAATTCATCATACGGGCCCTTAAACCTAAATCGGTGTCTTCAACGTAGGCAAAGAAGTCTGAATCAAAAAGCCCAACCTCATTTAGCATCTTCCTTTTATATAAAGCGCCGCAACCCGGAGGCGATATCGTCTCATCTATGGTCTCGTATTGCCCAATATCTATTTCGAACCTTCCCCTTGCCTGGCTTAAGCCATCCTTATAAATAAGATGTCCCGTTCCGTCGATAATGCGCGGATTATAATAATTTAAGAGCTTTGCAGCGCACATGCCAATTTTGTCTTCGGTTCTGGCGGCAAGAATAAGTTGCTCAATACATTCCCTATCTGTTTTGGTGTCGTTATTGACGAGTATGATAAATTCTCCTGAGGACTCTTCTATCCCTATATTATTCCCTTGGGCAAAGCCAGTATTATTATTATTTTTTATCAGTTTTATCCGGCTGGCGTATTTTTCTTTAACTAACTTGCAGGAGTTATCGCTAGAGCCGTTGTCTACTAGAATTAACTCAATATCCCTGTAAGTTTGCACCAGAAGAGAATCTAAACATTCTTCTAATAAATGCGCTCCATTATAATTAACTACCACCACCGAAGCTAGGCCTTTTCTGGCATCTTTAATCATATATAGAATCTCTGGATAATCTAACCAAGGGAACACAGGCGAATATAATCAGATACGGTAATGCCGGAATACTTAAACGGGTCTCGGAAATAAAAACCATATGCAATAAAGTGAAATAAAATAATACCGAGTAAATGGGTAACAGTTTTTTCCAATTCTTGCGGCATAATACCATACCAATAATGCCGAATAAAAATATACCTACTGAAAAGGCCAGTACAAATAATTTCCAAAACAAAACGAATCTATATTCTTTGATTATATTAATATCTTTAAGAAAACTCGAGAAAGGTATGTTCGTTCTATACAATCCGCTGTAGCTGCCTACCCATAGTTTTATTATTTTCTTTGGGAAAAAACTAATATAGCGAAAAGGATGATCTTTGATATTATTTATGGCCATCTTGAATAAAATCCTCTGGCGTTCGGCATGAAATTCCCTGTTATCCATTCCTTTTTCTAGCGAGTAGATATATATACTCTTCGTAAATTTTGATAATTCATCTTTGAGCTTAGGATTATCCTGATCGGCATTGCCTTCGCTAAAACTACTTACCCATAATACCCCTGCTCCACCGTCTATAAGAAACGGATTAAAAGAACGGCCGTATAATATATAATTTCTTATATTGAATAATGCCCCTAAAATAATAATCGTAGATATAAACACTAATGTTGCCTTAAAAGCATATAATTTACTTCTATAAAAGATAAATAGGCCTAAAATAATGAGTAGGGGTAATAATACCGGTGTTAATCTAAATTGCATACTTATCGTTAAAAAGACAGCTGAGATAAAATAATATTTTAGCGATGACTTTTTCATAGCCATGACTAGAAAAAATACAGCACAGGCAAATAAAAACGTAAACATGCTCTCTGATATAAGATGGCTGGATACAATAAAAAGGCCCGGATGAAAAACTGAAAATATGGCTGAATAAAACCCTACCCGTTGATTAAATAAATCTTTGCCTATTCTATAAACTATAATGCAGGTTAAGGACATAAAAATTGCCTGTATTATTTTTGCTGCCAAAACTGAATGCCCAAATATCAGATAGACTAGCGCTAAAAATGCAACAAATCCCTGTTTAAACCCCTGCTCAATATCCTCAAGGCCTGCGGCTGTATGTGTAATTTTCTGCGTCAGGTATACCGCTACCCTATCATACATAATCGCATCTTGCTCTAGGGGAATTTTTAAAGCAAAGATAACTATTAACTGCAATATGAAAGACAATAAAAATATAAAAATAATCCGCAGTTTCATTCTATTCTGCATCTTGCTATAGCTAATAACGAATGTATACCGGCTGTCCAATGCAGTTTTTTGCCTTCTTTTTTATTTCTGGGTGCATAACTAATCGGCACCTCCAATATCTTTATGTCTTTTTTAAGGATGCGCGCGGTGAATTCAGCATCAAAGTCAAAGCCATTACACATAAATTCCATATTTTTTATTACATTGGTCCTGAAAACTTTATAACAGGTCTCTATATCTGTAAGCTGAGTCCTAAATAAAAAATTCGCTGTATGAGTCAAGAATCTATTCCCTAGATAATTTATGAGGCTAGCCTTTCCTTTCCCCCAAAAAAACCGAGAACCATAAACTACGTCGCTTCTTTCTTCTAAAATCGGCCTTAATAATAGCGGATAATCAAAAGGGTCTACCTCTAAGTCGGCATCCTGGATTATTATGATATCGCCTGTGGCCTGAGCAAAACCCAGCCTTAAGGCATAGCCCTTGCCCTTTCTTTTTGTTTCAAAAATTAGCTTCGTGTTTTCGTCTTCCATACTGCTTAAGATATCCCTTGTTCCGTCAGTTGAACACCCATCTATAATGATTATTTCTTTTTGCAGGGGTAAATTTACCTGGCGAATTTTTTCCAAAACCCGCAATAAATTATCTTTCTCATTATAAACCGCTATAACTATAGAGAGTTTATACATCTTAGTTATTTTTTAATAAAAAAACTTTTATGAGATTAAGCACATAATCTAACTCTTTCTGACCCATTTCCTGATGGATGCCGATATGTAAGCCGTTATCACCTATATATTCCGCATTAGGAAAGTCGCCGAGTTTGTAACCCAGATATTTAAAGCCAGGGCACTGTGTAGGCATGGATAAAAATAGACTTCGGCTATCAATGCCGTGCTTTTCCAGAAAATATACAAATTTATCCCTGGTAAATTTAGCTTCTTTCCCAAGAATTATCGCAAAGGCATGGGGACCGATTTGTTCATTCGGTTCTTCTCTAATGGTATAAAGATAGGGTTGAAATTCTCTGAATTTTTCCATTAAATAAGTAAGATTTTTACGCCGTTTCTTTAATATGGCAGGGTAGATATCCAAATTGCCTAAGCCAACAGCAGCCTCCAGCTCATTCATTTTGCTGGAAAAGCCGATGCGCTCAAAGATAAATCTAATATCCCGGTTATCGCCATATTTAAATCTTTTAGCGCAATAGCTAGAAGCAGTATTTAATACACACGTATTGCATTTGCAGGCCCGGCCATGCGCCCTTAAAGACCTAAGAATTTCTGCAAAATCTGACCTATCTGTAACAACTATGCCTCCCTCTCCTGTTGTAATCATATGCGCCACATATAAACTAAATGCCGCCATATCCGCTAATCTACCTACGGCTTTACCTTTATATATTGCACCGTATGCTTCTGCTGCATCTTCAATTACAAAGAGCTTATATTTTTTTGCAATCCTATTTATCGTATCCATATCAGCGGGTTTGCCCATAAGATGCACAGGCATTATAGCCCGCGTTTTTTGAGTAATTACCTCTTCTATCCTTGAAGCATCTATATTCAGTGTCTGCCTTTCAACGTCTACAAAAACCGGCCTAAATCCTGCCTGCAAAACCGCATTGCCTGTGGCTACAAAAGACAAAGCCGGGATAATAATCTCATCTTGCCTCTTGGCGCCGAAATCATAAAGCACAGCCAAGGCCAAAGCATCTGCATCCGTACCAGAACTTAAAGCCACTGCCTCTGTTGTACCAATAAGGCGGGCAAATTTCTCCTCAAATTCCCTGACATACTTACCTGCTGAAATACGATTCTTCGCCAAGGCCTGAAGAATAAGCCTTTCTGCTTTTTTAGTAACCGACACTGTCCCAAAATTTATTCTAATTTTATTTTTCATCTTATCATTTTATAATTGCGGTAGAAGATTCTTTTTCTTAATATGCGCGCAATGTCAAGCTCAGGGGCAAAGGTATAGTGTTTATTCCTAAGTTTAAATCTCTCAAAGGCGCTGATCGGTTTAAAGAATAATTTTAAAATAAAGCGCATAAAATTATTTTCTACTCCTTCTATGGCATTGTGCGCACTATTACCCAAAATACTCATATAGGTAATATTACCGATCTTTTTCCTATCAGAATTGTTAAACCAGGGCATCTTGCGCCCTTCTCTATCATAATCATCAAAAACCCAATTAATCCATTCAGGTAAACTCTGCGGCGCTCTTAATCCCATCTTCACAGATAAGTCATAAAGCGGCGTTCCGGGAAAAGCAGTATATCCTCCTATCACTTCAAATTGTGCCTGCGGATTATCTTTTTTGAGCTTGACAAAAAGATCTATGGTTTGGTGGATATCATCGAATGTCTCAGTAGGAAACCCAATCATTAAAGCGAATGCCGGAATTATACCCAGGCGCCTTGCCTTAAGGTTAGCCTTTAAGGTATCTTCCCTGTAAATTCCCTTCTGCATCAAATCCAGAATTCTATTTGACCCTGATTCTGCACCAAACTTTAAGGTGTTGGCTCCGCTTCTTTTTAGCATAATAATCTGTTCATCGCTAGAAAGGTTAAAAACGTCAACGCGGGTGCCTGAGGTATACCACTTTATTTTATATCTAGAATTTACTATGCCTTCGCATATTTGATAGGTTCTATTACGGTCAATATAAAACTCGTCATCCCTTATCCAGATGCCATCAAGATTAAATCTTTTTACAGGCTCCAATATCCGCTCCTCCAAAGATTTCTTTACTGACATTGCCCGCCATTTTCGTTGCCGCAAGGTAGCGCTAGAGCAGAATCCGCATTGGAAAGGACACCCCCTGCTTGTCTGCCCAATATCTAAACTGCGCTTAATTTTCTTAATATAGAAATCTCTGTGGATATAACTTTCAACATCAATCAAATGCCAAGGAACAGGTAAAAGGGTTTCCACGTCAAGTAGTGGACGACTGGCGGTCAGTATAGTTTTTTCGGCTTCCTTAAAGGCTATCCCTTTCACATCGTTTAATCGCCTCATCCCTCGAAAGGCCTCAACTAATTCCATAAAGGTTATGTCTCCTTCGCCGATACAAACTACATCTACATATTCACTTTCTAAGGTTTGCTCAGGTACTGTAGAAGGATGCGCACCTCCCCAGACAATCGGAATCTCGCCATTAGAGGCATTTCTTACTACCTTGGCTATCTCTAAGGCAAAATAAATTTGGGTTCCCGTCATACTTGAGATCCCTACGCAGATAGGTTTTCTCTGCAGATACTCCTGCAAATGCCTAAGCCAAAAAGGGTCTACCCTCTGATCGATTATCTTTACCTGATAACTCTTCTGTTCTAACGGCGCTGCCAAGGTTAAAACGGCATGAGGAGGAGCAACGGTTGCCCCGAAATCTATACCGGTCTTGGGATAAACCAATATAACATCTGCGTCTTGCCTCATAATCCCACCGTCCCTTTAATAAATTCCTTTAGAATTATAAAAAGTTCGCATGTCCCATTCACCAATGGCCTCATCTTACGTTCCCCGCTAATCCTCTTTGGCTCATCTCCCGGTATCTCGCCTACCTTGAGCTTTCTTTTAGTTGCACGTAGCAATAGCAACGTACCCCAGCTTGGGGTCGTAGTATATATTCCCAACTCTTTGACTATTTTCTTTCTGAAGCCTCGATACATAACCAATAAATCTGTATATTTTGTCCTAAACAAAAGGTTGACTAAGGCAGTAAACATCCAGTTGCCAAATGCAGTCAACCAATCATCGTCATAACTCTTGGCATCCCCTAGATAACGTGATACCGTAACTAAGTCAAAACCTTCGTTAATCTTACTAACCAATTCCGGTATCTTCTCGGGTAGGCTATTCCCGTCTGGGCTAAAAGTAATCACTATATCCGCAGTCACTTTATCCATGACCTCGGTAAATGCAGTCCCTAGACCCGGCCCTTTTTGTCTAAAAATAGAATGCCCCTCTTTCTGGGCATACTCAAATGTGCCATCGGTTGATCCTCCGTCAACAATAATTAACTCATCATACCACTCTCTTTTTATCTGAGGCATAATTGCTTTCATTCCTTCTACTTCATCCAAGGTAAAAATTACTAGAGCAACTCCCATCACCTGTCCTCCTAGGGAAGATGTTTTTTTAAAAAACTATCTGTCAACTTATACCTCTCGGGCGTACCTATATCAATAAATGCCGCTCTCGTCGGATATCCATAAACTTTATTTTTCTTAACTAGGTAAGGAAAAAATTCTGTCTCCAGAGAAAATTTACGCTTTTTGGGTATTAAGCTCAGCATCTTACGGCTAAAAATATAAAATCCTGCACTGATATAGCACTTACGCCTCGCCTTCTTTTTCTCTTCAAATGCAATTATTCTTCCGGATTGATTTAACTTTACCATTCCACAATCAGCATTCCTTTTTGACTCTTTAACCACAATTAAGATGTCTGGCCTCTTATAAGAATATGAATCCAGCATTGATTTCAAATTGACTTTAAGAAATGAATCACCGTTTAAAAGAATAAAATCCTGACTTTTAATCAGGGATTCTGCATTCTTTAATGCCCCTGCTGTTCCTAGGGGACTATTCTCTTGTGAAAAGATAATTTCTAATCGGTCTGCTTTAAAATTATATCTTTTAATCAGATGCCCCTTGTAGCCGGTACATAGAATAAAACGCCTGAATCCGAACTTAGCTAAATAACTAATCAGGAGTTTTAAAAATGGCCCTCCTCTGACAGGCGCCATCGGTTTTGGGCGGTCGTTTATTACGGACCTTAAGCGCCTGCCTTCTCCGCCGCATAAAATGACGACGTCTATCTTGGTCGGCTTCAACATCTTAGAATTATTAGAAGCCATCGGGATTATAAATGACTATCTGACTGCCGGTCTCTTCAAACTGAAAAGGAACCATTAAAAGTTTTTTTAACCTTTCTTTAATCCGGGGCTGATCTTCAGGCCTAGCGTGGATTAACATAAAACCGCCACCGCCAGCACCCAGGATCTTGCCCCCTAAGGCACCTGCCCCTAAGGCAACATCATAAATTTCATTGATATGGTTATTAGATACCATGACCGAAAAACTACGTTTTAATCTCCAGGCGTCGTGTAGAAGCTTGCCAAATTGACCGATATCGGTATCACTATCTAAAATTGATACGGCCTGATTTACCATGCTAGACATAGCGCTTAATTCCTTTTGCATCTTAGGGATTCGATTAATCTGTTCTTTAGCAATATCCGAGGCTATTCTGGAAAACCCGGTAAAGAAAAGCATCGAGTGCGCCTGTAGCTCACGTAATCTCTCCTTTGCTAAAATTACAGGCGTAACTTCAAAAGAATTATCGATATTAAAGTTTATCTTTCTAAAGCCACCAAAGGCAGCCGATATCTGATCCTGAGAGCCTACATTTTCCTTGATCATTTCCTGTTCGATATATATGGCTTCTTGTGCTAATCTTTGCTTGGTAACCATCTGGCCCCTTAACGCATACAATGCATGCAATAGACCTACTGTGAAAGCCGAACTTGAGCCCAGGCCGGATCTCGCCGGTAAATCGCCATCGTGATGTATCTCCAGACCTTCCGAAATATTTAAAAATCTAAAAACCTCTCTAACTGCGGGATGGATAATTTCGTTGACCTCATTGGCGTGTTCAGACTTAGAATATACAATCCTATGTTTGTATTCAAAGAACGGCGGTAAGCGCCTGCAACTGATATAACAATATTTATCTATGGTTGTAGAAAGTACGACCCCTCCATTTTCTTTATACCAGCTGGGATAATCTGTACCTCCTCCGAAGAAGGAAATTCTAAACGGCGTTCTGCTCATTATCATCTTTGACTCCTTTGTAATTTACTATCTAATCTCACCTAAATATCTCAGTAATATTCTCTCGGAACTAAGTTGGAATGTCGGGTAAACAGCAGAAACCTTCTTGTTAGATATTTTACCTATATTATAGAGGTATCTGCCGAATTTTACTTTCTTTCCTAGAATTTTTACTGTTTCGCAAAGTAATATATTTTTAGAAGAGGCGAGATTATATATCCCCATAAGATCTTTTTCTATGGACAACTTTATGAATTCTAATACATCCTCATACCTAATATAATTGAACATGGAGCGGGAGTTAAGACCGACTGCCGGAAATTTATCTTTAATTATTCTGGAAAGCGTATTCTGTCTTGTATATCGGCCAAGCAGACTCGTTGGTCTTAAGATCAAATAATTATTACAATATTTTTTTATAATTGCTTCAGAAATTATCTTGGTTATCGCATATATCCCACACAGGGAATCTATTTTTATAACTTCGTTTTCTAAATGAATTTTGCCATTTTTAGGATAGACATCTGCCGATGAAATAAATATAAATTTCTTGTGGGGTATCTCAACGAGCTTTTGGGTTAGGTATACATTATCACTAAAATAGGAAAATAAATTATCTGAATTAATTTCTCTGTTCGTATTAAAGGCGCAATGGATTATTATACTCAGGCCACTGCGCCTGAATTTTTTAAAATAACGGTTGGAGGAACTACGCGATAACCCATAGCCTCCTATTTCTTCATGAATATATCTGCCTAATCCGCTTAAAACTCCGGTCGTCAGTATATTCTCGGCTGTCCTCGTACTAGCTAAATTAGTCATGCTTTTTTATATTATCTATATACCACTGCATAGTCTTTCTTATTCCATCGTCCAGGGAAACTTTAGGGGCCCATCCAAAATCCATATTGGCCCTGCCGGTATCAAGACACACCTTCGTCGGTATATTTGGTTTAGACAAATCGTATTCTATCCTTATCGCTTTTCCAGAGTGGTCGATAATCTTTTGCACCAGTTCTTTTATAGATATGGGGCTTCCGTATCCTATATTATATAAACCGAATTGCTTCTTTTGTTTGTCTATGGCCATTTCAACAAAATTAACTAAATCGTCAATATAAAGCAGATCTCTTGCTTCTTCGCCTGCGCCCCAAACTATAATCTTGTCGCCGTTTTTAGCAGTCATCACTTTAGTTAAAGTAGCGGCAAAAACATGTGATTTCTCCAATTCGAATTTATCATAAGGGCCATAAATATTAGAATGCCTGATTACGGTATATTTGGTATTTCCTATTCTGGAATAGAACTCACACATCTTCTCAATATAAACCTTGGTCCAACCTACGCCGAAATAACTCGGAAAAATTTCTTGGTTAGCATCAAAGTCGGTTTCTTTTATAGGGGTATCGCTGGATTGATACATCACCGTACAACTAAAAAATATTACCTGCGAAACCTGATATTCATGCGCTGCCCTGAATATAAGAGAATTCATTACGCTATTATCGGTAACATGATAGTATGGTTTATTAATAATATCCTTTGCTCCGGAAGTAGTTGCGGCTGCCTGAATGACGATATCCATCCCTTTTACTGCCCTGGCAACATCCTCTTTATCCGTGAGGTCTGTTTTTAGCATTTTAATTTTAGGATGTTCTAATGGCGGTGATTCAAGATGTGTCCCGTAAACATCAAAATCATCCCTATCGGCAAAATACTCTGCCATATTCCTGCCGATAAATCCCGTAGCGCCGCATATCAAAAGTTTTCTTTTCATAGGCTATTTATTTTTCTATCCTTATCGATAAAAACATTGTACCTTTTATAGGTTATGTCCTTATGCTGCAAATACCAATCCATGGTCTCCTTAATTCCTTCTTCGATAGATATGCTTGGCCTAAAACCCAAAGATTCGGCTCTGGATACATCCATCAGCCTCTTTCTGTCGCCCGAGGGCTTAGATATATCCCAAACTATCTTTGGTTTAACCTTCATATTGCCTACGATAATTTCAACAATATCCTTAATACTTACTTCCTTACCGCTGCCAAGGTTAACAGGCAGCGAAGGCATCTTTTCTAAAATTAAAAACATACCTCTGGCCACATCTCTGGCGTGAATAAAGTCCCTGATCTGCGAGCCATCGCCCCAGACTACCAGAGGGTTTTCCCCGTCTAAGGCGCGCTTAATCAAGGAGGGTATAACCATGGCATTCTGCGGGTCAAAATTGTCATACGGCCCATAGACATTAGCAGGCCGGACAATAGCGATATCATTCCAGCCATATTCAATCTTATATGCCTCTGCCTGAAGTTCTCCCATACGCTTGGCCCAACCGGCAAACCTGTCATTTTGCGAAGGAAATGTGCTCCAGACATCATCCTCATGAAAAATTTCGGCTGGTGAATAAACTCCGATGCTGCTAGTATAAAGATACTTCTTGGCCTTGGATAGGCGCGCTGCCTCCATCATATTGGTGTTGAACATAATTGTTGGCACAAAAAAACTGGCCGGCTTTTTTGCGGTCATCGCCGGAGAACCTTTAATGCCGGCAAGCTGAAAGACGTAATCCATCCCCTCGCATGCCTTAAGGCAATTCTCTAAATGAGACAAATCCAGACGCATAAATTCTGCCTGCGGGTGGGCGCGGGAAGGGTCATCCAAGGAAGCAATCCTTACTCTTGAGCCCTCTTTTAATAATATTTCAACCAAGGGCATTCCTATCAGACCTGTCCCGCCGGTTACGAGAATTTTTTTAGCTTTATACATTTTATTTGATTACCGTTGATACCTTCCAGGGGCAGCGCGACAGCATATCCCTCCAATAATCCAGCAGATCTTTAAGCGTCTTCTCTAGCGGTATCTGCGGTTCCCAGCCGGTTTCATTCTTAAATTTATCTATACACGGTATCTGTAAGGTTACATCCGAAGGCCTAATCAGGCGGGGGTCAACCTTGATTTTAAATTTTTTCTTAGAAAAAGAAAGCATTATATCTAAGGCTTCTTTTATCGTCATAGTGCGTATCCCTCCGATATTATAAACTTCGCCGGCCCTACATTTATTTATCATTATCCAGTAAGCCCTAACCGCATCGCGCACATCGCAAAAAGTGCGCACGGATTTCAAATTACCCACATATATTACAGGTTCTTGCAAGCCCAACTCACCAGCGGCAGCCTGTTTAGCAAAAAACGACATCGCGAAAATATCTCCGCGCTTTGGGCCGGTATGCGTGAACATCCGGGTACGTATAGTCCTTATTTTATAAGACAACCAATATTGCAAAGCAAGCATGTCTTCGGCAACTTTACTGACTGCATAGGGAGACGCGGGCTTAAAAGAACATGTTTCTTTTATAGGTATATCTGCCTCACTTACCTGGCCGTAAACTTCAGAGGATGAGCAAATGTGGACAATAGGATCAATTCCCGTAATTCTGACTGCCTCAAGGAGGTTAGCTGTTCCCAGTACATTTGTCGATAAAGTCTGTAAGGGAGAATTGAAACTCGTCAAGACATAACTCTGGGCAGCCAGATGGAAGATAACTTCTGGTTTTATCGCTTCAATATGCCGGATTAAAGAACTTAAATCCAAAAGGTCTCCTTCCACCAAAGTTATTTTATTGTATATTTTACTTAAGTTGTCTCTCGGGCTCCTCCATCTGCATATTCCAAAAATTTCATGCTTTTCTTTAAGATTCACTATATATTCTGCTAAGTGGCTTCCGACAAAACCTGTTATGCCGGTAATTAAAATTTTCATTAAGAAAACCCCCTCTTATTGTCTCAGCTAAAATGGGCCCTTAAACTCAACCTCTTCTATTTTTAATTTTGTATTCGGCCGCCAATGTTTTTTGCCCGGACGGCAAATCTGATACGCTTTCATGGCTATGCTTTGAGCATTTGGATAAAAATACTTTTCTAGCGCGGGCGTAGTAGGACAAGTAGTATGGGCAAAGCCCATGCGCTGGGCAACGAATCCTTTTAGCTTACTCTCAACCAGCAGCCGACTGATTATCTCTGCGCCTAGACCACAGGGAACCCAGGCATTATCTACGATAATCAACCTACCTGTTTTCTTGACTGATCTGGCAATTGTATCTATGTCCAAGGGGGCCAAACTTACAGGATCGATTACCTCTGCTCTTATGCCTGTTTCCTTGAATAAATAAATACTAGCCCTTAGACATTCAATCGCCATTTGAGAAATTCCTACCAAGGTAATATCTCGCCCCTTGGAAAGAATGCGGGCCTTACCAAAAGCCGTGGTATAGGGCTTAGCAGGGACATAACTTTTCTGATAATACAAAAGTCTATGTTCTATAAAGATAACCGGATCATTATCCCTGATGGCATTAATCAGGCATCCCTTGGCATCATAAGGCGTGGAAGGAGCAATAATCTTTAATCCGGGGATATTCATAAATAAAGGATATATACTCTGGGAATGTTGAGGCCCCTGCCCCCAACTTTTACCGATAATAGAACGGATGACAATGGGCACGGATACGCTTCCTCCAAACATATAACGCATCTTAGCAACCATATTTACTAATTGATTCATCGCCAAAAGCATAAAATCCATCCGGATATGGATATGTATCGGCCGCAATCCAGCAAGGGCAGCACCTATTGCTACACCGGTCATCGCATCCTCTGAAAGAGGAGTATCAAAAACCCGCGTAGGCCCGAATTTAGCCGCCAGGCCCTTGGTTGTCCCCAGAATAGCCTTGGGATCATCTACGCCTTGGCCTAAAACAATTACTGAAGGATCAATTGACATCTCCTGATCAGTTGCTTCCCTGACTGCCTCTGGATAAGTTAAAATCCGCATTATAATGATTTTGCAAAAACGTCCTGATAAATTTTCTCTTTTGAGGGAAAAGGGCTTTTCTCGGCAAAGGAGAATGCCTCTTCTATCTCTACCTGAACCTTGGACTCTATTCTTTCCCTAGTCGCTGTACTTAAAAGTAAGCCTATTTCTTTTAATGGATCATTCTTTTTCCAACAAGAAACCTCATCTTCGCTGCGGTATCCTAAGTCAAAATCGTCATTAGGCCCAACGTGTTCTTTCCAGCGACAGGTAAGACACTCTAAAAATGCAGGCCCCTTGCCCTGTCTTATCTTGGCAATATATTTATTAGCGGCTCTATAAATTTTAAATATATCGCCATCTCCTATCCTTTCCGACGGCATCCCGTACGTCCTGGCGCGTATAAAGATGTTGTCGGAGTGATGGCGTTTTAAATGGTGCGAATGAATCGCGTAGGTATTATTTTCGCAGATAAATAATATCGGTAATTTCTTAAGGGCGGCAAAGTTAAGGCTTTCGTGAAAAGCACCTTCGTCAACTGCGCCATCCCCAAAAAAAGCCGCTACCAAAGAATTGGATTTTCTGTATCTTAGAGCATAGGCGTAACCGGTGGCCACGGGAATCATTGTACCTACGATTGCCGATGCTCCCATTATCCCGTGATTAGTATCAATAAGGTGCATCGAGCCACCTTTGCCTTTGGCACAACCTGTAACCTTGCCATAAAGTTCGGCGATCATCTTTTTCAAATCGCCTCCTTTGGCAAGATACATCGCATGGCCCCGGTAAGTCCCGAATACCTTATCCTTAAGTCTTAGCGCTTCGCAGATACCCACAGAAACAGCTTCTTGGCCTATAGATAAATGAACCGGGCTTTTAATCTTGTCTGTAGGATAAATTCGGGCTATTTCTTCTTCGACTTTACGAATCCTATAAAGCGACCTATAGAATCTTTCCGTAAGCCCTAAGTTAATTTTGGATATCTTACTCATTTGTCTTGCCATGTTGTAAATACCATTGATAAGTTTGAATTATGCCTTCTTTTAACGGCATCTTCGCCTTCCATCCCAGGACCGTAATCTTAGAGATATCCAAGAGTTTCCTGGGGATGCCGTCAGGATAAGAGGTATCAAAAAGGATATCCCCGTCATAACCAACTATATTTTTAATTATCAATGCTAATTCCTTTATAGTTATATCCTGCCCGGTGCCTATATTTATAGGCATAGAGCTATCGTAACTTAACATCAAAAATAAACTGGCATCTGCAATATCTTGTACATAAATAAATTCTCTACGCTGTTGCCCAGAACCCCAGATAGTTACGGCAGGATGTTTTTTTAGCTTTGCCTCTTGGAATTTCCTTATCAGGGCCGGAATCACATGCGAATCCTTAGAATTGAAATTGTCTCCCGGGCCGTAAGCATTCGCGGGTATAGCCGAGATAAAATTCACTTTATATTCTTTATTGTAGGCCTGGCACATTTTTATCCCGGCAATCTTAGCGATGGCGTAAGATTCATTGGTCGGCTCCAGCGGAGCGGATAATAAGTATTCTTCTTTCATCGGCTGAAGGGCCTGGCGAGGGTAACTACAGGCACTGCCAAAAAATAACAACTTTTTTACTCCCGAGATATAAGCACTATGAATAACGTTATTCTGAATTTGGGTATTTTCGTAAATAAACTGCGCCGGTAAGGATATATTGGTCTCGATGCCGCCAACCCTTGCCGCAGCCAAAATGACATAATCGGGTTTCTCTTTTTTAAAAAAATCCTCTACTTTCTGCTGGCGTAATAAATCCAGTTCCTTGCGGGACCTGGTAAGCAGATTGAGGTACCCTAATTCTCTTAGCCTATCCGTAATGGCAGAGCCGATTAACCCGCCGTGCCCGGCAATATATATTTTTGCGTTATTATCCATAGGTATACGTCAATCCTTTGCTAACGTCCTGCAAATATGCTTATTGTTGTAGATTTCCTCGAATTGCTGCAATTCTTCTAAACCCAGCCAGAATTCCTTGATATTATAAGCACCTACACGCCACTTTTTTAAAACGAGCCTATTAATCAGTTGGGGCATA
>JACRHO010000113.1 GCA_016212045.1 Candidatus Omnitrophota bacterium
CACCTCAAAACCCGCGCGCTCGCGGGATAAACCGCCGGGACCAAGGGCGCTTAACCTTCTCTTGTGGGTCATCTCAGCCAGGGGATTTACCTGGTCCATAAATTGCGAGAGTTGGCTTCTGCCAAAGAAATCGCGAATCTGATTGGATAATAATTTGGAGTTAATCAGCTGGTGCACGCTTAAATTGTCTAAATTGCCTAAAATACCTAAACGTTCTCTGATGGAGCGCTCAATGCGGCTCATCCCAATCCTGACCTGATTCTGCACCAGTTCTCCCACGGTCTTTACCCTGCGGTTTCCTAAGTGGTCAATATCGTCAATCTTTCCTTCGCCACTCTTAAGTCTAATCAGGTATTCCATCACCTTAATCACTGTATCTGAATCCAGGATCCGCTTTTCTAAAGAAACATTCATCCCTAATTTACGATTAAGGATAAACCTGCCTACTCTTTCTAAATCGTATCTGGCCGGGTCAAAGAATAAACGGTAAAAGAGCATCTCTGCGGTTTCTTTAGTGACCGGCTCAGTCGGCCGCATCTTGCGGTAAAAATCTATGTAGGCCTCTTCTTTATTTTTAGTGTAATCTTTTTTCAGGGTATTGGCGATTTCCGGATATTCCTTGCCAAAGGCAGCAATAATCTCCCGGTCAGTGGAAAATCCTAAAATCCTTAAAATCTGGGTGGCAGGAAAACTTCTGCGCCTATCTACATAAGCCAGGATTGACTCGGATAAATCATATTTAAACTCCAGCCACGCCCCGCGGTAAGGAATAACCCGGCCATAAAAAATCTTTTTACCGGTGGGGTGTTCTTCTTCTTCAAAAGAAATCCCTGGAGAACGCTGCAATTGGCTGACTACCACGCGTTCGTCGCCATTAATAATGAAACTGCCGGTCTCAGTCATCAGCGGAAGTTCGCCAAAGTAGGCATCCTGCTCTTTGGTCTCCCGCGGAGTAGTGAGCCGGAATTTTACTTTTAGCGGCGCAGCGAAACTCAAAGCGCGCCGCTTAGATTCAGTAAGATTATATTTTGGTTTGCCTAAAGAATAACTGATAAATTCTAATTTGAGGCAACGGTTGCTGTCCTCTACGGGGAAGATTTCCGTAAAGACTTCCTGCAGTCCCTGGATTTTGCGCTCTTGTGCCGGGATATCCATTTGCAGAAATTCCCGGTAAGACTCAAGCTGCACCTCTAAAAAATTAGGCAGTTGGTAGGTCTCTTTTAACTTGCCAAAACTTTTACGTTTCGTCATTTGTCTTATTTAAGTTCAACGCTCGCGCCGGCGGCTTCTAACTTTTTCTTCATCTCCTGGGCTTCTTCTTTGGCGACATTTTCCTTTACATTCTTAGGCGCAGCATCTACTAAGTCTTTGGCTTCTTTTAAGCCCAGGCTCGTCATGGTGCGGATTTCTTTAATCACTGCAATTTTATTTGTTCCGGCATTAGTCAGAACTACGGTGAAAGAGGTTTTTTCTTCTGCTGCGGCTGCGGGGCTCGCCCCCCCTGCGCCAGCCACAGGAGCGGCCATCATCGGCATATTCGCCTTGACATCAAATTTCTCTTCCAAGGCCTTGACCAAATCCGCCAACTCTAGCACCGTCATCCCCTCAATAGATTTAATTAAATCTTCCAACTTTGCGCCTGCCATCTCTTCCTCCTTGTTTAATCTTTAAGGTTGCATAAAGTTTCCTAAGGTTGCCTAAGGTTACATAAAGTTACCGTGTAACCTTATGTAACATTATGGAACATTATGGAACCTTATGTAACCTTAACGTCTTTTTTCTTCTTTATCTCTTCCAAACAATAAACGATTTTCCCTAATGTATGATGCAATACCATCACTAATCCAGTGATGGGCGATTTTAAGGCCATTACGAGCTGGGCGCGTAAAACTTCCTTTGCAGGTAAAAGCGCCAGGGCTTCAATATCCTTTTTCTCTAAAATTTTATCTTTTAAAAAGCCTCCTTGTAACCTTAAATTTTCGTGCTCCTTGGAGAAGCCGTAAAGTATCTTGGAAATACTGACCGGCTCTTCTTTTGCAAAAACGATACCACAAGGACCGGCGATTCTTTCCAGCAAAGAATCTAGACTTGCGGCCTTGAGGGCGCGCCGGGCAATGCTATTCTTGACCACAAAAAGCTGACTTTTAGCGCTCTTTAAAGACTGCCGCAATGCGCTTAAGTCAGGGCTAGATAACTTGGTATAATCTATAACAAAGATGCCCTGGGAACCTTTAAGGTTATCTTTGAGCAGTTTTTCCGAAGTCTCTTTGAAGATTAAACTAAGTTTCTTCATATCATATCGCAATTCTTAAGCCTGGGTTCATGCAGGCAGAGATAAATAAACTTTTGATGAATTTACCCTTCACTGAGGCCGGCTTGGCGTCGCTTAAGGCCTCTAACACCCGCGAGGCATTCTCAGATAATTTTTCTGCGTCAAAAGAAATTTTTCCTACAGATAAATGCACCCCGCACTGCTTATCTACTCTAAACTCAACCTTACCTCTTCTTACATCTTCAATGGCCTTAGCAATGTCGTTAGTTACGGTGCCGGTCTTGGGGCTAGGCATTAGCCCGCGCGGTCCTAAAACCTTGCCAAGTTTACTTAAGTCCTTCATCATCTCCGGGGTAGCAATGGCGCAGTCAAAATCTAAAAACCCACCGGCTACCTTGTCAATTAATTCTGTGCCGCCTACCCAATCTGCCTGCGCATCTCGGGCAATGCGCTCATGCTCGCCTTTACAAAAAACCGCCACCCTTACTTTTTTACCTGAACCATGCGGCAGGACTACTGTCCCGCGCACCATCTGGTCGGATTTTTTCGGGTCTATACTTAAATGAAAATGTAAATCTACTGAACCATCAAATTTTGGCGGCGAAAGTTTCTTTAGCACTGAGACCGCCTCTTTTAATGGATAAGTTTTGGTGATATCAACCTCTTTCTGGGATTCCTTATATCTTTTACTGCGTATTTTCATAAATTTAACCTTCTACGGCGATGCCCATGCTGCGGCAGGTGCCTTCTACTATTTTTATTGCCGCCTCTAAATCTAGAGTATTGAGGTCTTTTAACTTCGCCCTGGCAATCTCTTCTATCTGTTTTTTAGTTACGCTGCCGATTTTTTCTTTGCCGGCAGTGCCAGAGGCCTTAGCCAGATTTGCCGCGCGTTTTAATAGGACCGAGGAAGGCGGGCTTTTAATGATAAAGGAGAAGGTCCTGTCTTCATAAATAGAAATAACTGCCGGTAAAATCAAGCCGTCTCTGTCTTTGGTCTGCTCATTAAACTGCTTGCAGAACTGCATAATATTTACGCCATGCTGGCCTAAGGCCGGGCCCACTGGCGGCGCAGGATTAGCTCCTCCGGCAGGAACGTGTAATTTAACTTGCGCCACTACCTTTTTAGGCATTAAATCTTCTCCACCTGCCAGTATTCCAGTTCTACTGGCGTTGAGCGGCCAAAAATAGAAACACTCACCTTTAGTTTTCCTTTTTCCGGATGTATTTCCTCAATGCTGCCGTTAAAATTTAAGAATGG
>JACRHO010000115.1 GCA_016212045.1 Candidatus Omnitrophota bacterium
CTCCTGCAACTGAATAATAAATTCCATCAAACCCTGCTTCGGGCCGCTCAACTGCATTCTGGTTCTGGCTAACCTGATTTGTTTTTGTTTCTCCGGCATTTCTATGCCTAAGGGATTAATAGAATTAAAATTTATATTATAATCTAAACCGATATTCACTATCTCCTTTATTCCGGAGAGTTGGTTTAACATCGGCAGGGCATCGGCCTCAGAAGGAAGTTTGTCCTTAAAACCCAAATCCGAATAACTGATCTGTTTGCTCTTTGCCTTTTCCTGCAAAAATTTATTGGTATTGTTTAAATCCTCAACAAAATAAATGCTGTAATCATAATCTTTTTTTGTCCATTCTCCCTGGGGGCTGAAGGCCTCAATTAAACCGAGGGTCTGGATTTTAAGATTTCTTACCTCCTGGCGAAATTTAGCTAAATTCTCGTTACTAAAACCAGGAAAGGCCTGCTCCAAGAGCTGCCGGTTGCGGAAAATACTCTTTTTTAAATACCCCAAGCGCAGATTGAAAAATGCGCCTAAAATTACGAGTCCGGCGATAGCGGACAGATTTATCCAGAAAAGATAATTTTTCTCTAATTTAAAAACCGTCATCTCTTTCATTCTATTTCAAACCTCAATTTAAAATCAATCGCTAAGGCCTTATCCGCTGTAGCCGGGAGGCTGGAGGCCACTACCTTTACCGCCTGCAGGTCTTTGTTATCTTTTAGCTTAGCCAAAAAGGTATTAATCTCATCGTAAGTGGGAGCGCTGCCAGAAAGAAAAACCTGCAAGGCCACATCTTTTAAATTGCTGATCTCTAATTCCTTTATCGCGATGAATGCGGATTTGCTCTCGGAGATTACTGCCAGGGCTTTAAGGTAAAGTATCTGCTGGTTTATCTTTTTAGCCAGGTAATTTTCTAAATCTTGAAAACCCGCCTTTTCTTCCTTCAGCGCCTTTAATTCCGGCAGGGCCTGAGCCACCTGCACCTCGGTTTCGTTGTAGGCATAAAGCTGTAACTGCAGATTTTTTAAGAGTGCCGCGTTCCAGAATAATAAAACTAGAACTGCCAAGGCCGCTAACCCCATAGCGGCCTGGCGCAAAAGCCCAAAGCGAAGTTGGCTCTCTTCTTTTTTCCGCCTCTCCTGAATCAGGTTTAATTTTATCCCTCCGGGGACTGCAAGATGAGTAAGACCCAACCCTATACTTAAACTTAAGTTTTGCGCTTCAGCGGCCTTGCCCTTGATTTTTTTAAATGGCTCTAAGAGATTCAGCTGAAAATCGCTCAAGACTTTTTTCAATGCCTCCAGCAAATTCTCGGTATGCTCTGGGCTCGAGAGATAAAAGAAACCCGGCTGCCGGGGACTGACGCTTGGATTCTGCAGGTAATGCGCATTAAATGTCCGCTGGACCTCAGTAGAAAACCTGGATAATGAATCGGGGCTTGTAAAGATATCTTTTTTGCCGATGGCTAAAGGATAAACCCAAATCCGCCTGGTGTCGTAAATTACTAAATCCGAGGCTGCAGATTTAATATTTAAAATAGCAATCCTCTCTTTTATTTTTTCCGGATAATTATAAATAAAGACATTATAAATAGCCGCGGATGAAACCGTCACTCCCTGGCAATGCAGACCTTCCTGCTCCACCTGCGCGACATATCTTTCTACCATTTCCTTTCTCGCTGCTACCAGATTAAGATTGCTGTTTAAGGTAAAGGTATCCCAGAAACATTCCTCTAATTTTAGCGGGAGGTTCTGGCGCTCCAAGAATGACTTTATATCTTTCTGCCTGTATCTGGTTTTTAATGCCGGGCTCATATGAAAAGTGCGCAAAAGCACCACTTGCGCCGGCAGATTAATCATGACCCTCGCGCCTTTTAGCCACGGCTGATTCTGGATTTCTTTTAAGTCAGAGAAAACAGCGGATTTCTCCAGCGCAACCTGCTTGAATCTTTTGCTCAACTGCGCGGCCGCGATATAACCCTCATCAATATCTAAACCAATAATTCGCGCCATACTGCTTATGCCCTCCCGGCGATTTGTTTTAATCTCTGGATATCTACCACAGTATATTCCCGGCGTTTATTAATCGGATTCCTTTTTGGGCGGGGGAATATCCTCTTTCTTTCGTAGCGCAAGAGAGTCTGCTTGGAAATTCCCAGCATCCGCGCCACCTCCTGCGGGTTGTAATAAGTTTTTTGCATCTCTTCCTCCTTTGCTATTAACATATTTTGCACCTTTGATGGCCTTTGATATACTTTGTCTATATTTGGGTAAAGTAGATACTATCTTAAGCACTTTTTCCCTATTTGTCAAGTATTTTTTGTTGGCCCCCTAAGACTATTTTTTACACAGATAATCGCAGATAAAAAATCACAGATAATCACAGATTTACGTCGGGGCCGACGCCTATCTTGTGCATCATAGGGATATAGTGATTGAATTTAGTAGTGAGGGATATTTTAAGGGAAGATATTTGGTTAGAAATATAACTTATTGATATTATTGAAGTTACATTCCTGACAAATTGTTAACTTGCTTTGTGACGGGACTGTAGGAAAGGTTACTCTCCCCGCTCTGTTACGCTGCGGATGAGTTGAAAGGCAATAGTTTTGTTCAGTGGCGAGTATTCGCCGCGGGAGTTAATCTCGTAGACATCGGATTTAACGGTGAGATAATTTTGGAAGTTGATAAAATTGCTGTCTAAAAGCAATAATTCGCCGACCCCTAATTTATTGCTTGCCTCCAGGCCAATGGGCCGGTTTTTTATCACTGTATCCGCCAAGAGATTTGAATTGAAGATGCTACTTAAGACTTCTTTAGTTGCCGTATTCACATTGATGCGGCCACTAGTATAATTAACCGGCTCAAGGCAAATTTCCTTCAGGGTCACTACGCCAGTAGAATTATTCATTATTTTTAATTGTAAGGTAAGCGTAGTATCTGCGCTTAAATCCACCCAACCGTAAAAGGCCACCCCCTGATTAAAGATAAGTGTAGAAAAATCTTTGAATTCCTGCGCAGCATCAGTGCGATAGGCAACCTGGATTTCTTGGGAGGATGCGTTTATATCGCCGCTGAATATACTTAAGAGATAAGTCCCTGCGGGTATACTAGAAAACTCCCAGAGTCCGGTATCGCCTTGATGCGTGGATTGACAGACGTCGCCGGTTTTACTAAAATCGCCGCTTGTAAAATGCTCTCTAAAATTAAACTTTATCGCCGCATAGGCAAAGCGGTCGCTCAGGCGCGCTAAATCCGAAATGCTAAATTTCTGCCAACTTTCTCCGGAGGATAATTGCATTACTTCCTCTAAATTAGAAATGGGTCGGTTAAAGACCGCTATCTCCGAGGGATTGTGGCTGACTAATTTGCCTGTAGCTTTATCGCGGGTATACATTCCGATATTTTCATTAGTTAAACCCGGCGAGGCCTGCTCTTCGCTGTTAGGGGTATACCATCCATCAAATATTCCGTCTCCATCGGCATCAGATTTACTGGAAGGATCCCCGCGCTCTAAACTGGTAAAATTATTCACCTGGGTCTGGCTATATTCTACGGCATCTACCTCGCCGCCCGCAGCATCCCTTAAAACTACAATCGCCCCGGCGTCCGGCAATAAATCAAAGGTCTTGTTAATGATATCAGTTTCAAATTGAATTCCTACAGAAGTTGTCTGCCAGGCCGCCTGAAAAGAAATGCTATTATTTTTAAGCGGAGTAGGAGTAATTCCACTGTCATTACTATCTATTGCCAAAACAAGGTGCTGATAAGGGCTGATGCTTATGCCTTCTGGAATATGTGCTGGCCAGCCAGGGGCCAGTTCCCCCGGCGATAAATATACCTCCAGAGAAAAATCACTCAAATCAATGGCCTGCGGCGAAAGATTTAAAATCTCTATAAATTCTGCGTCCGGCTGCTGAAAAATTCTTATCCCCTTAAAACTTGAGCTGGAGAGGGAATTATTTTTTATCTCCAAGGCCAGTGTTTTACTGGTGCCCACATTCACGCTGTAAGGAAAATAATCCTTATCATGAAGATTACTTGCCTGCCGCGAACCGATACTCACATCGCCGACTAAACCTCCCTGACTATTAGCCAAAACTACCACATAATAATTTCCGGCCTTAATCTCGCTAAAAGTAAAAGTTGCGCTGTCACCAGGTGCAATCTCTGCGCCGCCAATTAACTTTTCCTCCCAGGGCTTGACCATTAATTCATTAATTACAATTGCCTCGGTGCCGGTAATCGTCTTACGGCTTAAACCCTGTTTAGAAAGCGGACTGCTTAATTCAATGTGAGAGAAACGGCTGGTTTGGTCTTGCGCCGGTTTAATCTCAATGCTTAAGGAGCCATTCTGCAGATTTACTTTATTAACTAAGGCATCGCCGGAGAATATATATTGTCCTTCTACTTCTCCGACGACGTCGCCGCTTTCATAGCCATAAAGAAAACACTGATATTCGCCATCTTCCACGGATAAGTTTGACCAGACGAACGTTCCTGCCTGACCACTGGCCTCGGCTTCATAGTAACTGCCAATGCGCCGCCAACTTCCGTATTCGCTTAAACCCGACGGCGAAATGTTCTGCCGGCTAAAAGTTGCAAAAACCGTTTGCGCACAATCCGCATCCTGGGCATCTTTTAAATTGGCTGCCTTCTGCTGCGGGCTATTTATCCCACTATTTAAACAGGCCTCCAGGAGCAATTGAGCGGAGGAGCTGTTTAAATAAGTCCGGCGCTTTCTTTCTATATCAATCTCGCGGTCGCGGGAATAAACAGTGATAAAATTCTTAACTCTGGCAAAATCCTCTTTGCCTAAAGCTGAACCTGCCTGCTCAATAGCATTCAAGGGACGACTGGATAATAGTGCTCTAGCCTCGCTTATCCCTAATTGGCTAAAAAGATAATCCGCTGCCTCTTGCGGACAGGTATTGATATTCAATTTGCCGGCCTCATCGGCAACCTTGACGCTAAAACGGCCAAAACTATTGCCACCGGCGTCAGTAAGATTAAACCAGCGGCTCTCCGGAATTCCGTCGTTATCTAAATCTATATCGTTGCCGGAAAATTTTGTAAACATATCATCATCCAAAGAATCCAGGAGGTTGGTCTTGCGGTCTAATTTTAAGACACCTTGCGCATAAACTACGCCGGCCTCGGCGACATAGCGCGCCCGCAAGGCATCCAGGTGTCTTAAGCTCGAGGCCCTTTCTGCCTGCGAAAGGGCAAAAAAAGAAATCCCCGCCACAAACATCATCCCCAGAATTGTCACTACCACTAACAGTGCTTGGCCCTTCTCGCTAAATTTTTTCATCACTGAACCCACTCCACACCTACGCGGTGTGATAAGGTTATTTGTTCTGGCTAAGATAAGTAACGAATTTCTGCGTCTGGCTCTTACCCTGAAAATCAAAATCTATATTTAATTCTACTAAAAATACCTCCGGGCCTCCTTGAATCTGCAAGGGCTTTGTGGAAATGCGCCACTTAAGATTCCCCTCCTCGCCGCTGTTCTCGCCTTCCTCTAACAGCGCGTTTTGTGATTTTAATTCCTCCATCTTCTTCTGGGCTAAAAGTGAAACTTCATTCAGGCGGCGGCTGTAGGCTAAGGCCTGAAAGCCTAAGGGGAAAAGATTAAATAATGTAACTATACCTATTCCTAAGATTAATAGGGCAAGGAGAATTTCAACTAGCGAAAATCCTCCTTTAGATATTTTCTTAATCATTTCTGTTGTGAGGATGCGTTATGAGTTGTGTGTCGGGTTGTGTGGTTGTGTTGTGAGTTCAACTTTCTAACGCACAACCCACAACTCACAACTCGACCCAAAACCCACAACCCATCCCCAACCTCATTACTTACTTCACTAGACCGCTTAAGGTAAAGATGGGGAAAAATAGCGAGATGACAATAAAGCCGACAATCGCGCCCATCACCACGATGAGCACCGGCTCAAGCACCGAGAG
>JACRHO010000117.1 GCA_016212045.1 Candidatus Omnitrophota bacterium
CCTTTTTAGGCATTAAATCTTCTCCACCTGCCAGTATTCCAGTTCTACTGGCGTTGAGCGGCCAAAAATAGAAACACTCACCTTTAGTTTTCCTTTTTCCGGATGTATTTCCTCAATGCTGCCGTTAAAATTTAAGAATGGCCCCTCTTTGACCCTGACCTGCTCGCCTTTTTCAAAGACTGTCTTGGGGCTGGGTTTTACCTTGGTTTCTTCTGTGCGTTTTAAAATACTCTCTACTTCTTGTTTGGGTAAAGGCATGGGCCGCTTGCCCAGGCCAATAAAACCAGTAACCCCGGAAGTGGTTTTAATCAAAAGGTAAGTCTCTTCGTTTAGTTCCATCTCCACTAAGAGATAACCGGGAAAAAATTTCCTTTCTGAGACCCTTTTTTTTCCGGAACGCACCTCAGAGATCTGTTCAGTAGGAATGATGATTTTACAAATTGCTTCCTGCAGGCCGCTTGAGGCAATCCTGCTCTCTAATAATGTTTTTACCTTATCTTCTGAACCGGTCTGGGTATGCACAACGTACCAATTTTTCATCCCGTTAGAAACCTCACCTCTTCCCGTTAGAAAATAGTTTCTAACGGGATTCATCTTATCTAAACATCAAACTCAGTATTTTGGAAAGAAAAAGGTCAATTGCGCCGATAAATACTGCCATAATGCAGGTAATCGTGATGACTACGGCGGTTGCGCCAATCAGTTCCTGGCGGCTAGACCAGGAGACCTTGCCTAACTCGAGCCTCACTTGCTTAAGAAAATTTACCGCTTTGGAAAATATATTCATTGCGCCTTTTTAGGTTCGCCTCTTACCAGTACAGGAGCGGCAGGAGTCGAACCTGCAGTCACGGTTTTGGAGACCGCTGGTTTGCCATTAACCGACGCTCCTATCATTTTATTTCTTTATGCGGCGTGTGTTTATGGCAGAACTTGCAGAACTTGCTTAATTCAAGTCTATCTTGATGTTTCTTTTTATTCCGCGTGGTCGTATAATTTCTATTTTTACAAACCGTGCATTCCAAGGTAATTATTTCGCGCATAAGCTCAAAGATTTTTTAGCAGAGCCCACGACCGGAATCGAACCGGTGACCCCAGGCTTACCATGCATGTGCTCTACCGACTGAGCTACGTGGGCATATCACACTGCATTATCTTTTAAAAATGCAAAAACTCCCCCCGTGAAGAATTTTTAACAAAATTCTTTTAACCGATTAGTCTCTAGCTTAGGGTGAGAAACCTTAAGAAAAGCTAATTTTGGGGTTTATGTAAAAAGGTAAGTATATACTAAAAATGTATCTTTGTCAATTATTTTTTCAATTATTTTAGATTAACCAGGTTTGCAACCTCTTGCAGGCTAAGGCGTTCGGGCCGGATATTACAGTCAATCCCATACTTGGCGAAAAATTTAAGCAGCAGTCCTTGGCTAACTATCCCCTTAAGACTATTCCGCAAGGTCTTTCTTCTCTGTTGAAACCCCTGGCGGATAATCTTAAAAAACAACCTTTCATTTTTAACTTCCACTGCCGGCTTATCCCTTAATTCTAACCTTAAGAAACAAGAATCCACTTTTGGCTGGGGATAAAAACAGCCTTTTTTAATATAAAATAGAATCTTAGGGTCGGTGTAATACTGCACAAAACAACTAAACGCGCCGTAATCTTTTCTCCCTGGTTGCGCCACCATTCTCTTTGCGAATTCTTTTTGCACCGTAAGAAAAATTTCAGCAATTTTATTTTTATATTTCACCAGATGCGCGATTATAGGCGTAGTAATATAATAAGGAATATTTCCTATGACCTTTAATTTATTTGTAACGATACATCTATTTAAGTTAAGTTTTAAAATATCCTGATTAATCAGGCGGACATTCTTATAAACTTTTAGGTCTTCTTTTAAAATTTGAGATAAGTTAGTATCTATTTCTACGGCATAGAGTCTATATACCTTCTTGGCAATTAACCGGCTGAGTTCGCCTCTGCCTGCGCCAATTTCCAGCACAATATCCGCAGGCTTAAGCTGGCAGGCCTGGATAATCTTTTTCTGGATATTTTTATCAACGAGAAAATTCTGGCCTAATCTTTTTTTTGGTTTAGGGCGCATTTTACGGCGAGCTTAATTGCCTCCATTAATGAGGAAGGATTGGCTAAAGAGGTTCCGGCAATATCAAAGGCAGTGCCATGCAGCGGTGATGTCCTGACAAAGGGGAGTCCCAAAGTGATATTTACGCCCTGGTCTCTACTTAACAATTTTAAGGGGATCAAGGCCTGGTCATGATACATCGCAATCACGCAATCGTATTCTCTTTGCTTAGCTTTATAAATGGCTACGTCTGCGGATAGGGGCCCGTCGAGATATTTTATAAATTTTTTTAATTTCTTTATTACCGGCTGAATAATTTTATTTTCCTCACTCCCCAGAAGCCCGTTGTCAGAGGCATGGGGATTAACCCCGCAGACAATAATCCGCGGCTCTTTGATGGAAAACATTTTTTTTAAGTACTGGCGGGTTATGAAAATGGTCTTACTTAAATTATCCCTGTTTAGTGTGGGGCTGACCTTTTTTAAAGGGATATGCCGGGTAACTAAACTGAATCTCATTTCTTTATTCACTAACATCATCACTACGTCTCTGGTTTTAGTGCGTTTGGCTAAATATTCAGTATGTCCGCTAAATTTAATTCCAGCCAGATTCACTGCCTCTTTAGAGAGAGGACAAGTTACCAGGCAATCTATTTCTCCTCTTTTAATTAATTCTAACGCCTTATCCAGATATTCTAAGGACGCCTGTCCATACTCTGCGCTTATTTTTCCAAAAGAAAAA
>JACRHO010000116.1 GCA_016212045.1 Candidatus Omnitrophota bacterium
AAAAAATATCATTTGAAAATAGTGAAGGGCGAGAAATCCAGAGATAAACTCGTAGCCGTCAATGTTCCCTAAAAGCAAGCATTTAGTCTTTGGTTTTTCTTTACGCCGGCACCAGAATATGTCGCTAGTATACGGAGATACCCGTAATTCTTTAGCACAACGCCGGTCTTTCTTGGCAGAATTAGGTGTTGATTACCGGAATTTAATTTGCGCAAAACAAGTTCACTCAAGTAATATCCGTTACGTAAAAAAAGAGGATAGAGGAAGAGGGGCATTGACTTACGAGAGCGCCTTTGCTGATACAGATGGGCTTGTCACCGATACAAAAAATCTGCCCCTCGCGGTTTTTACTGCGGATTGCCTCTCTGTATTTTTATATGATCCGAGTATCCCGGCCATTGGGTTAGTGCATGCCGGCTGGCGCAGCAGCAAAGAAAATATTGCTGGTAAAACTGTGCAATTGATGCAGGAGAATTTCAAGGTTAAGCCCGAGAAGATATTGGCGAGCTTTGGCCCCTGCATCAGAGAATGCTGTTATGAAGTGGGAGAGGAATTCCAGCGGCATTTTTCTGATGGGCTCAAAAAAAAGGATAACCGTTATTATTTAGATTTATCCGGCATAAATAAAAAACAGCTTTTGGATTGCGGAATTCTAGAAGAGAATATATACGATTCTAAGATCTGCACCTCCTGCCAGAATGACCATTTCTATTCTTATCGCAAGGAAGGAAAATCTGCTGGCAGGATGATGTCGGTGATAATGTTAAAATAAACCTCTCCCACCGCGTAGGTGGGTAAGGTTAATAGGAGGGGGTTATGGCGAAGGTACTGGTGATATATTATTCCCAGAGCGGAAATACAAAAAAGATGGCAGAGTTAGTCGGCGAGGGAGTAAAAAAAGAGGGTATGGAGGCAGTAGTAAAAGATGTCAAGGAAGTAAAAGTAGATGAGCTCTTAAAATATGATGGCATTATTATCGGCTCGCCCACCTATTACGGCACGATGAGCGCAGAAATAAAGCGCCTGCTGGATGATTCAGTAAAATTTCACGGCAAATTAGACGGCAAGGTAGGCGCGGCATTTTCTTCCAGCGCCAATATCGGCGGCGGAAACGAAACCACCATCTTAGATATCTTGAATGCCCTGCTCATTCATGGTATGATTATCCAGGGCGACCCATCAGGCGATCATTATGGAGCGGTGGCTATTGCTGCGCCGGATGCCCGGGCGACTAAACAGTGCCTGAGGATGGGGACGAGAGTAGCAAAATTGGTTAAGAAAATATCAGGGTAATCTGATATGCATACCGTAATTTTCATAACCTGCGCGCATAAGAAAGAAGCCGAGAATATTGCTAAGGCTTTAATAAAGAATAAGTTAGCTGCCTGCGTAAATATAGTGGATAAAATAAACTCGCTTTTTTGGTGGCAGGGCAAAGTTGACTGCGCCCAGGAAGTACTCCTCATCATCAAATCAAAAAGAACAAAATTAAACAAAATCATCAAACTGGTTAAATCCCGGCATAGTTATCAGGTCCCGGAGATTATTGCCTTACCTATAATAGGTGGTTACAAGCCATACCTTAACTGGATAAATGACTCTTGCAGGTAATCCCCTGGATTATTTATGGGCATTCTTAGCCGGCATGGCGATAAGTTTTACGCCTTGCGTTTATCCGCTTGTTCCCATTACCGCAGGATTTATCGGGATAAAGGCAGGTGGCAATAAAATTAAAGGGCTGTTTTTGGGTTTTATTTATGTGACGGGTATCGCAGTTACTTATTCCCTGTTAGGCCTGATTGCCTCTCTCACCGGAAAAATTTTTGGTAGCATCAGTTCTCGCCCCATCACTTATCTATTTACGGGGATAGTGATTATTTTGTTTGGGTTTTCCATGCTCGGTTTATTTAAGATACCCTTTCTTAATTTAGTTAAGCCGGCGGGCAGTAAAAAAGAGGGCTATTTCTCTGTTTTCTTTTTAGGTTTAAGTTCGGGTCTGGTAGTAAGTCCCTGCCTTAGCCCCGCGTTAGGGTCAATTCTGGCCTATCTAATTACCAGAAAAAATATATTTTATGGCACAACCTTATTATTAACCTTTGCCTATGGGATGGGGGTGCTTTTAATTCTGGTAGGCACTTTTAGCACGTTGTTACTTGCCTTCCCCAAATCAGGAAGATGGATGGAGCATATAAAAAAGATTTGCGCCTTTATTATTATAGCTATGGGCTTATATTTTGTCGTCACTGGATTAAAA
>JACRHO010000118.1 GCA_016212045.1 Candidatus Omnitrophota bacterium
AGGATTACTTAGGAAGTTTATTAGCCAAGTGCAGTGAAAATATCTCCATCCGCAGATTCACGCGCTATCAGATAGCGAAATGACCCCCAAGCCCGTCTATAAAAGGATAGTTCTGAAATTAAGCGGTGAGGCCCTGCAGGGTAAAAAAACCCACGGCATTGATAATTTGGTTTTAATTTCCATTTCCCGCCAGATAAAAGAGCTCCGGGATTTAAATGTGGATGTAGCGATTGTCTTAGGAGGGGGAAATATCTTCCGCGGTCAGCAGAATACCGGCTCCTTAGGTTTAGATATGGATAGGTCAGTGGCAGATTATATGGGGATGCTGGCTACGGTGATTAATGGCTTAGCCCTGCAGAATGTGATGGAAAAGATGCATCTGCCTACGCGGGTAATGACTGCTATAGAGATTCAGCGGGTGGCTGAACCCTATATCAGAAGAAGGGCAATCCGGCATCTGGAGAAAGGCCGCTGTGTAATTTTTGTCGCTGGCACGGGCAATCCTTATTTTACTACTGACACTGCCGCAGCCTTGCGCGCTATGGAGATACACGCCGATGCCATATTAAAGGCCACCAGGGTAGACGGGGTTTATTCGGCAGATCCACTGCAGGTAAAAAATGCCAGGAAATTTACGCATTTGAAATACATTGATGTTTTAAAAAAGGGACTTAAAGTGATGGATGCCACGGCAGTGAGCCTTTGTATGGATAATAAATTGCCCATCGTGGTCTTTAATCTGAATAAAGAGGGCAACATCAAGCGCGTGGTCTTGGGTGAGAAGGTCGGAACAGTAGTCAAATGAGGCCCAAACTTACGGAGCGACAGCGAAGTAAGTTTGTTGGCCGAATTTGACCCTTGACAATTTTTAAGTCTAGGTCTAGTTCGCTAGCAAATTTTACTTCAAAAATTGTCAAGGATTCAATTTGCGCATATAACTTACTCTCCGCCTGCGGCGGATCGTAAGTTATGCGCTCATTGAAGGAGGTAACTATGACTGCCAAAGAGGTTTTGCACAGTAGCGAGGAAAAAATGAGAAAGACAATTGAGGCAGTGAGCCGGGAATTTTCCGAGATCAGGACAGGCAGGGCCTCGCCCAGTTTGGTTGAAGGCTTGCACATTGATTATTACGGCACACCGACGCTCTTAAAACAATTGGCTTCTATATCAGCCCCGGATGTGCATTTATTAGTTATCCAGCCCTGGGACCCGGGAGCCATTGCGGAAATTGAAAAGGCGATTATGAAATCTAATTTAGGGATTAATCCTTCTACCGATGGCAAGGTAGTGCGCCTGGCTATACCCGCTTTATCTAAAGAAAGACGCCAGGAGTTGGCCAAGGTGATTCATAAGATGGCAGAAGAAGGAAGGGTATCGCTACGCACCATCAGGCGGGAGGCCAAGGAGTCTTTAGAAAAATTAGAAAAAGATAAAGTTATCCCTGAGGACGATAAATTTAGAGGCATTGACGAGCTGCAGAAATTCGTGGATAAATATATCGTTAAAATAGACGAGCTGCTGAAGAATAAGGAAAAGGAAATATTAGAGTTTTAAGTTACTAAACCAACGTAGAGACTGAAGGAAAAATGCCCAAAACTCAAACTAATTTATTTGGCGAAGAAGACATAGAGAATCTACATACTTTAAATAAAGAGAAAAATGCCTCGAATATCAAAAAAGTAGAGGCAATAAAATCCCAAAAAGGCCTTTCTTTATTAAGAAATGTACAATTTATTTATGAATTAGCATTGGCAAAAAAGGAACTTATTTCTTTCGGTTTAGATTTTCATATTGCCAATGATTTTAGGACATTTGAGGTATCTTCTCCCCAAGATGTTAATTTATTAAAAAGAAGACTGGCATATTTTTGGTCTATGGATGGAATTATCACCGATTATTATCAAATTATAAAATATAATCAAACTACATCAGTCAACCAATATTTGACGCATTGGATATATCCATATAAGGGAAAATTTCATCCTCAAATGATTCGCGCCCTTTTAAATATAATGCAAGTTAGAGAAGGCGAAACTATTCTGGATCCATTTGTTGGCAGCGGTACGGCTGCTTTGGAGTGCCAGTTATTAGGAATAAATTTTATAGGCATAGATATTTCACCGCTCTGCTATCTTTTGTCTCGCGTAAAAACAGAGTCTATAGATGTAATAGAAGAAATAGAAAAAATTAAAAAAGAAATTTTATCTAATCCAGAAAAAATAAAAAATATAAAAAATGAAAAAGCCAGAAACTTCTTTATTATTGCACAAATGGTAGCCCACAGTGATAGCGCAAGAAGAGGTAGAAATTATACTTTTTCCTTTCACAGCAATACTGAAAAAATGCTTAAGTCTTTAAAAGATTATATAGAAGTTAAAAATAAGTTAAATCTTAGGTTAGGCAAAGTGGATATTGTTAGGACAGATGTTAGAAATTTAGATTTGCAAGAGGAATCGATAGATGGAATCGTAACGTCTCCACCGTATTCTATAGCTTTAAATTATGTTGTTAACGATTCCCACTCATTACAGGCTTTAGGTTATTCTTTAAAAAAGATATCAGAAGACTTCATTGGCGTTCGGGGGAGCGGATTAAATAAATTTAAACTTTACGATGAGGACATGGCAGTTGCCTATGAACAAATGTATAGAGTATTAAAGAAAGGCAAATATTGTGCGGTAGTAATTGGGAATGTGACTTTTCAAGGGGAGGAGATAGATACAACGCAGATAGCAATTGACACCTGTTTGAAGATAGGATTTAAATTAGTCAGCAAAATGGAAAAAATCATCTATGGCTTATATAATGTGATGCAGAAAGAATACATTTTAATATTTAAAAAAGAATAATTATGCAAAAAGATGAGCAATATATTAGGCAGTTAGAAGAGACGATAAAGAAATTTATGGCGCCATTAGAGAATATACCTTTCCCCGTCGCTATAAAAGCAATATCTGGTCACGAAGTTATACCGTTCAATAAAGATAACGATGACGATAGGTTTTTATTGAAAAAGTTATCGGAAGCCGCTCTTATAGCCGGAAGAGAAGCGCAAGGTCAGGGAATAAGGTCTAAGAGACCAAATGAAGTGGGAAATTATATAGAGCCATTTGTTAAAAAAGCTCTCTTGCGAGTAGGATTAAAAGCGGATACGCCTCGTAATCGAACGGGTAAAAGACAAGGTATGGGTTATCCAGATGTGGAAATAATAGATTCAAAAAATAGAGTAACATATCTTGAGTGCAAGACTTATAACTTAAATAATATTAATACAACGCAACGAGCATTTTATTTTTCGCCTTCCGATGAAGGCTGTAAAGTAACTGTCGACGCAAGACATTTAGTTTTGAGTTTTCAAATTGAGCTAAAATCGCCTGGAGTTTATATTCCGGTGCATTGGCGTATTTACTCTATTGATTCAATGATTGTTCAGGTTAAACATGAGTTTAATGCTGATAATAGGCAAATGTATAGAGATGAAGCATTATTAGCGGAAGGTAATATATAGCGCAGCGTATCAAAAAGAAAATTAAAATCAGTTTTGTTCATTGATAATAAGCATAAAGATTTATGGGCCTCTAGCTCATCTGGTAGAGCACCACCCTCAACATAAGGGGGCGCTATTGGGTAACCAGTAGTGATAAATCTTGTAAATTGCGGGGAAGTCTGGGGTATTTCAAGATACTCTATCAGTAGAGTAACAATTCTTGAATGCAGGCAATCCGCAGCCAAGTCCGCCAAGATTTATGGCGGAAAGGTTCAACGACTATAATCAAGACCCCCCACCACTTTCGTATTAGACCGTGTTATGTAGGGCGGGGTGGGGGGATGGGATAGTCTGATCTGTATGGCGACATACAGTTAACACAAATGTTTAAGGTGGGTGTGCCGCGTTCGACTCGCGGGAGGCTCATTTAGTTTTTAGGCGGACGTGGTGGAATTGGCAGACACGTATGGCTTAGGACCATATGGGGAAACCCTTGGGGGTTCAACTCCCTCCGTCCGCACATAAACCTTTTCCACCTCGTAGGTGGGTAAGGGTATGCGGGAGTAACTCAGTTGGTAGAGTACAACGTTGCCAACGTTGTTGTCGCGGGTTCGAACCCCGTCTCCCGCTTAATTTTGCGACGAGAGGAGCAAAATTACCCCGCCGATGAGGCGGGGCGAATTTAAAAGGAGAAACATATGAATCCCGTTAGACCTTTTGTCTAATGGGAGTTTAAGATTTGCCAAAAAAAACTAAGGAGGTCTAACGGGATGAAGATTATGGATTTTCTTTCGAAGAAGGCAATAATTATGGATATAAAATCTAGCAGAAAAGAAGAGGTGATTAGGGAGTTAGTTGATGCCCTGGTGAATGCCGCAGAGATTGAAAAGCGCTACACTAATAAACTTATGGAGGCGCTCTTGACCAGAGAGTCCCTGGGTTCTACTGCCATTGGACAGGGTGTGGCTATACCACATGCAAAAAGTGAATGCGTAGAAAAATTAATCGCTGCCTTTGGCTTATCGCAGCGGGGCGTAGATTTTGATTCCCTGGACGGCGAGCCGGCATATATATTCTTTTTATTAGTGGCGCCGCAGGATTCTGCCGGGCCGCACCTGAAGGCCCTGGCGCGCATTTCCCGTCTTTTAAAAGATAAATATTTCCGCGATCACCTGCGCGCCGCTAAAGACGCGGCCCAAGTTATAAATATAATCAGCCAGGAAGATGAGAAAAAAGTTTGAGCTAAAAAAGATAATCTCCTTGTTGCAGTTAAAGGGAGTATTTAAATGGCTTTCTCCAGGCATGGGCATCAAGCGCTGGATTGGCCTGAGTACCTTTGGGATAATTCTGGTAGTGATCGGCTCAAGCAGCCTGCGCAGCCAAAACCTCTGGTTCATCCAGGCGCTCTATGCTATTGTGCTTATTTCCGGCCTCTTGATTTTAATCTTAGGTATCAAACGCCTGATGCGCTCTTTTATTGCCGCGATTATTCCTTCTAAGGGCGCAGAGTTAGTAGATATTCTCTACCAGAAAAAGCAGTTGGGTAAAGGGCCGCACCTGGTGACCGTAGGCGGGGGGACTGGGTTATCCACTTTACTTTCCGGCTTAAAAGAATATACCTCTAATATTACCGCGGTAGTTACCGTTGCCGACGACGGCGGCTCCTCTGGCAGATTAAGGCAGCAGTTTGATATCTTGCCTCCGGGAGATATTAGAAACTGCCTGGTGGCCTTAGCCGATGCCCCGGCGCTGATGCGGGATTTATTCCAGTTTCGTTTTGATAAAAGTTCGGAACTCTCCGGGCATAGTTTCGGAAACCTTTTTATTACCGCGATGACCAGGGTCACCGGCGATTTTGAGCAGGCGCTAAAAGAAACCAGTAAGGTCTTAGCCTTAAGGGGACAAGTGATTCCTTCGACATTGAGCAATGTGGTATTGGTGGCTAAGCATAAAGACGGCTCAATCACCGTGGGCGAGGAGAAGATCCCCCAGGCCAAACTAACGATAGAGGAGGTTTCGCTGCGTCCGGAAAATTCTCAGGCCTCTCCTGAGTCTATCCGGGCAATAAATGAGGCCCAGATTATTGTTTTGGGTCCGGGTTCGCTTTATACCAGTATTATTCCTAATCTTTTGACCAGAGAAATTTCTCAGAGCATTGCCGCCTCTGGAGCGATTAAGGTATATGTATGCAATATCATGACCCAGCCCGGCGAGACAGATAGCTATAAAGCCTCAGAGCATATCAAGGTATTGATAAAACATGCTCATCCACGCGTCTTGGAGTATTGTAT
>JACRHO010000014.1 GCA_016212045.1 Candidatus Omnitrophota bacterium
CAGATTCGCGATTTCTTTGGCAGAAGCCAACTCTCGCAATTTATGGACCAGGTAAATCCCCTGGCTGAGATGACCCACAAGAGAAGGTTAAGCGCCCTTGGTCCCGGCGGTTTATCCCGCGAGCGCGCGGGTTTTGAGGTGCGTGATATCCATCCCTCGCATTATGGCCGGGTCTGCCCGATTGAAACCCCTGAAGGTCCGAATATTGGTTTGATTTCTTCTTTAAGCAGTTATGCCCGGGTGAATTCTCTGGGGCTCTTGGAGACTCCTTATCGTAAAGCAGAAGATGGCCGGGTCAGCCGCAAAATAGAATATTTAACCGCAGACATAGAGGAAGATAAAGTTATTGCCCAGGCAAACGTGCCTTTGGATAACGACGGAACATTTAGCGAACGCGAAGTATCCTGTCGTTACAAAGGAGATTTTCCTAAGGTCCCGGGAAAACACGTCCATTATATGGATGTTTCACCAAAGCAGTTAGTTTCTGTGGCCGCCTCCCTGATTCCATTTCTGGAGCACGATGACGCTAACCGCGCGCTCATGGGTTCTAATATGCAGCGCCAGGCAGTGCCTTTAATGATTACCCAGTCGCCCGTGGTGGGAACCCAGATGGAGGCTAAGGTGGCGCAGGATTCCGGGACAGTGGTGGTAGCCGAAGATTCCGGTAAAGTCACCAGTGTTGATGCCTCTACTATTAATATAGGTAAGAAGATTTACCATCTCAAAAAATTCCAGCGCACTAATGCTGATACCTGCCTGAACCAGAGGCCATTGGTCAGTTTGGGAGAACGCGTAGAACAGGGCCAAGTGATTGCTGATGGCGCAGGCACTCAAGGCGGCGAATTAGCCTTGGGCAAGGATTTATTATGCGCCTTTATGCCCTGGCGGGGATACAATTTTGAAGACGCCATTATCATCAGCGAAAAAATAGCCAAAGAAGATATTTTTACTTCTATCCATGTGGAAGAGTTTGAAATTGAAGCCACCGAGACGCGTTTAGGCAATGAGGAAATTACCCGCGATATCCCTAATGTCAGCGAGGAATCTCTGGCCAATTTAGACTTAAATGGCGTTATCCGCATCGGAGCAGAGGTGGGACCCGGAGATATTTTAGTTGGTAAAGTTACTCCCAAAACTGAATCTGAGCTTTCTCCAGAAGAAAGACTCCTGCGGGCAATCTTTGGCGAAAAGGCCGGGGATGTGCGCGATACCTCCCTTACCGTGCCTCCGGGCGTAGAGGGATTTGTCGTAGATATCCATATCTTCCAGCGCAAAGAGCGGGGAAGAAAATCCAAAGAAGAAAAAACTAAGGAATTAGTCAAGATCAAGGAATTGAAGGCCTACTATAAGCAGGAAATAGAGTTTGTGCAAAAGGAAAAAATAAACCGGCTGGCTCAATTGTTGGGAATAGATAAATCCAAAGTGCAAAATTTGGATAATTTCGGCGATAATGAAGAGGCAAAAATTTTAGCTGTTTCTTTTGACGAGCAGATTCAGGAATTATTAACCGAAGAGCAGCAGGAGATTGAAAAGGTCAGGCGCGGAGACGAATTGCCCGCAGGCGTCTTGAAGCGGGTAGTAGTTTATATCGCCACGAAACGCAAATTAGCCGAAGGGGATAAATTAGCCGGTCGCCACGGCAATAAAGGAGTGGTGGCCAGGATTTTACCCGAAGAAGATATGCCTTATCTTCCGGATGGCTCACCCATTGAAGTAATTTTAAATCCCTTGGGCGTTCCTTCGCGAATGAATGTCGGCCAGATTTTAGAGACCCACTTAGGCTGGGCAGCCAAGATGTTGGGAATTAAGGTAGATAGCCCGGTCTTTGACGGCGCCTCAGAGGAAGAAGTAAAAGAAATGCTCAAAAAAGCTGAGCTGCCTGCTGACGGCAAGATTACTCTTCATGACGGCAGGACTGGAGAGTCTTTTGACCAGAGGGTCACCGTGGGTTATATCTATATGATGAAATTAGTGCATCTGGTGGATGAAAAAATCCATGCCCGCTCTATCGGCCCTTATTCATTAGTCACCCAGCAACCTTTGGGTGGAAAGGCGCAGTTTGGCGGACAGAGATTGGGCGAGATGGAGGTCTGGGCCTTAGAGGCCTATGGCGCAGCCTTTAGCCTGCAGGAGATGCTGACAGTAAAAAGCGATGATGTGGCCGGCAGGACGCGCATCTACGAGGCGATTGTCAAAGGTGAGCAACGTTTAGCCCATGGCACGCCAGAATCGTTCAATGTTTTAATTAAAGAATTGCAGGGCTTAGGCCTAGATATCCGCACGGAAAAAACAGAGAAGGTCAAATGAAGCCCAAACTTATGGAGTGGATAGCGACATAAGTTTGTTGGCCGAATTTGACCCTTGACAATTTTTGAGTTTAGGTCTGGCTCGCTAGCAAACTTTATTTCAAAAATTGTCAAGGATTTAATTCGCGCATATAACTTACTCGCACTAGCGTGCTCGTAAGTTATGCGCTCATTAAAAAAGGCAAAATAAGATGCAGGAAATAAATATTTTTGACAGTATCTCCATAAAACTGGCCTCGCCGCAGGTAATTAAAACCTGGTCGCGCGGAGAGGTCAGAAAGGCTGAGACGGTTAATTACCGCACCCTGAAGCCAGAAAAAGACGGCCTCTTCTGCGAAAAAATTTTTGGCCCGGTGCACGATTGGGAGTGTAACTGCGGCAAATATAAAGGCATCAAGTTTAAAGGGATTACCTGTGACCGCTGCGGCGTGACTATTGAGCGCTCATCCATCAGAAGGGAACGCATGGGGCATATTGAATTAGCCACTCCTGTGACGCACATCTGGTTTTTTAAGGTAGTGCCCAGCCGCATCTCGGCATTATTGAATTTGACGGTGCGGGAATTAGAAAAGATAATTTATTATGAAGAATATGTAGTGATTGAGCCGGGCAGCACCCCCTTAAAGAAAAAAGAATTACTCAGCGAAGAAAAATATCAAGAGGCCTTGAATAAATACGGCGCTACCTTTAAGGCCAAGATTGGGGCAGAGGCAGTGGCAGAGCTCTTAAAAGAACTGGACCTGGATGCCTACTGTCGTAAACTGCGCCGGGATTTGGAAAAGTCTAAAGAGGTAATGAGCAATCGCAAGACCCTGAAGACCTTAAAGATTGCTGAAGATTTTAAAGTTTCTCTGAATAAGCCAGAGTGGATGGTTTTAGAAAATTTACCGGTTATCCCTCCGGATTTAAGGCCCTTGGTGCCCTTAGACGGCGGAAGATTCGCCACCTCAGACTTGAATGATTTGTACCGTCGGGTGATTAATCGCAATAACCGCCTAAAAAAACTGATGGAATTAAGCGCGCCGGAAATCATCATCCGCAATGAAAAACGGATGCTGCAGGAGGCAGTGGATGCCCTGATGGATAACGGCAGGCACGGCCGGCCAGTGATGGGCGCAAACAACCGGCCGCTGAAATCGCTTTCGGATATGTTAAAAGGAAAACAGGGCCGCTTTCGTCAGAACCTCTTAGGCAAGCGCGTGGATTACTCTGGCCGTTCGGTGATTGTGGTTGGGCCGGAATTAAAATTGCATCAATGCGGCCTGCCTAAACAAATGGCCCTGGAATTGTTTGAGCCATTTATCATCAAGAAACTAAGAGAAAAAGGTTTTGTGCATACGATTAAAGGCGCGCGCAGAATGGTTGAGCGCGGCAAGATTGAGGTCTGGGATATCTTAGATGAGGTGATTCAAGACCATCCAGTATTATTAAACCGCGCACCTACCTTGCACCGTTTAGGGATTCAGGCCTTTCAACCTGTTTTAATTGAAGGTAAATCTATTAAAATCCACCCCTTGGTCTGCAGTGCCTTTAACGCTGATTTTGACGGCGACCAGATGGCAGTGCATGTCCCTCTTTCCTTAGAGTCGCAATTAGAAGCCAAAATTTTAATGCTTTCCATAAATAATGTTTTCTCACCCGCTGATGGCCGACCAATTATTACTCCTACCCAGGATATTATTTTAGGCACCACCTATCTGACCAAAGAAAAACCCGGCGCACTCGGAGAGGATAAGTTATTTGCGAGTATCTCTGAAGTCGTTACTGCCTATGAAGATAAGGCCGTGGATTTGCATGCCCGGATAAAATTAAGGATAGGGGAGCTCTTTGATTTAGAGGAAAAAAAGTTGCTCGCGCAAAAACAGATCATTACCACCACCGTAGGCAAGGTAATCTTTAATCAGATCTTGCCCGAGGGTTTTGGGTTTGTGAATAAAGAATTGAATAAAAAGAACACCGGCATCATTGTCAGCGATTGTTACCAGCGCTTTGGCCATAGCCGGACGATTAAGTTACTTGACGATATTAAAGATATCGGTTTTGAATACGCTACCCGGGGCGGAATCTCTATTGGCATTGAGGATATGCAGATCCCTAAAGAGAAACCAGAGGTTTTAAAAGAAGCGAAAGTTGAAGTAGATAAAGTAGAAGACCAATACCGCAAAGGTATCATTACTGACCGGGAACGTAAAAGTAAGGTCATTGACATCTGGACGCACGCTACCGATAAAATTTCGGATTTATTATTTAAAGGGATGGAGCCTTTTAATCCTATCTTTATGATGGCGGATTCAGGCGCGCGGGGTTCGCGGCTGCAGGTCAGGCAGTTAGCCGGGATGCGCGGTTTGATGGCCAAGCCATCGGGTGAAATTATTGAAAGCCCGATTACCGCCAACTTCCGGGAAGGCCTGACAGTATTGGAATATTTTATTTCCACCCACGGCGCCAGAAAAGGTCTGGCTGACACTGCCTTGAAGACCGCAGATGCGGGTTATCTGACCCGCAGGCTCGTGGATGTGGCCCAGGAAGTGATTATTACTGACCATGATTGCGGCACATTAAATGGCATTACTGTCTCGCCAATTATTGAAGGCGACGAGGTAGTGGTCAGTTTAAAAGACCGGATTGTCGGTCGGGTGGCCCTGGATAATATTGTGGATATTATTACCGACGAGACGGTGGTGGAGCAGGGCCAAGAGGTTACTGAAGAAAAAGCAGAGATGATTGAGCGCTTAGGCATTGAGAAGATTCGCATCCGCAGCGTCTTGACCTGCGAGGCCGGCCGCAGCGTTTGCGTAAAGTGCTACGGCAGGAATCTGGCTAGCGGCAGGCTCGTAGAGTTAGGCGAGGCAGTGGGGGTCATTGCTGCCCAGAGCATCGGCGAGCCAGGCACGCAGTTGACGATGCGGACCTTTCATATCGGCGGCACTGCCTACCGCACCGTGGAGCAGTCTTTTATCAAGTCCAAGAATAAAGGAATAATTAAGTATCACAGTTTAAGGGTGGCCAGTAAAAATAAAGATTTTGTCGTTTTAAACCGCAACGGCTCGATCAGCATTAATGATAAACAGGGAAGAGAACTAGAACGTTATCAACTGTTGCAGGGTGCATTTATCAGCGTTGCCGACGGAGATACTGTAGATAAAGGCATTTCTTTCTGCCGCTGGGATCCTTATACCTCCCCTATTCTGACGGAGGTAGTGGGGCGGGTAAAATATGAGGACTTAAAAGAAGACGTGACCGTAAAAGAGGAACTGAATCCGGTGACCAAGCTCACCGAACGAGTCGTAGTAGAGCATAAGCAGGAGTATCAGCCGCAGATTTTGATTTTAAATGAAAAAGAAGAGGTGATGGGGATTTACCCTATCTCGGTAGGAGCGCATATATTAGTGAAAGACCATCAGCGGGTAGAGGCAGGCGAGCTTTTGGCCAAGATTCCGCGGGTGGTGGTAAAGACTAGAGACATCACCGG
>JACRHO010000120.1 GCA_016212045.1 Candidatus Omnitrophota bacterium
GAGAGTGGCCGGTTCCTCGTAGTTTCCGCAATTGACCGGCTGATTAAGTTTACAAATACTCGTTGGATAATTCTTTCCTATAGTTCTGGCGGAAGAGCAACAGCTGAAGAATTGAGAGACGTACTGCAGAATGAGGGGAAAGTGTTAGAGGTCCTTGAAATTGACTATAAAAAGCATGTTATGGCAGGAATGAAATGGACAAATGAATGGGTTAGAGACACGGAAGAGCCTAACCGAGAGTTTCTTTTTTTGATTGAAAAAATATGATTTGGAAAGGTGACGACTAGAGATTGACGAGTGAAAGCTGAAAGAACATGGAAAAGATAATTATATTTGATACGACTTTAAGAGATGGGGAGCAGGCGCCGGGCGCCAGTCTAAACCCGGCGGAGAAATTAGAGATTGCCCATAGCTTGGCTGATTTAGGCGTGGATGTCATTGAAGCAGGTTTCCCTATTTCTAGCAAAGGCGAATTGGAATCCGTCCAGCATATTGCCAAGGCAATTAAAAGCGCAGCGGTCTGCGCTCTGGCGCGGGCAATCAAAACGGATATTGATGCTGCATCCGAAGCAATTAGATACGCAAAGCAGCAGCGCATCCATGTTTTTCTTGCCACTTCCAAAATACATATGCAGTATAAATTAAAGAAGGCCGAAGACGAAATCCTGCGCCTGGCAGTGGAGAGTGTAAAATACGCCAAGAAATCCTGCCCGGATATAGAATTTTCTCCGGAAGATGCCTCGCGCACAGAAAGGCAATTTCTTTTTAGGGTAGTGGAGGCAGTGATTAATGCCGGGGCGACTACCGTGAATATCCCTGATACCGTCGGTTACAGCGAACCAGAAGAGTTCGGTAGTTTAATCCGCTGCATCAAAGAAAATGTCCCGAATATAAATAATGCGGTGATTTCTGTGCATTGCCATAATGACCTGGGTTTAGCAGTAGCCAATTCCTTGGAGGCGATAAAAAATGGCGCGCGGCAGGTGGAGTGTACTATTAACGGCATCGGAGAGCGCGCCGGAAACGCCTCGCTGGAAGAGATTGTTATGGCGATGAAGACGCGCAAGGATATCTTTGCGGATTTAGAGACGCAGATTAAGACCCAGCAGATTTATAAAGTTTCGCGCTTGGTGAGCAAACTCACTGGTTTTGCGGTGGCGCCCAATAAAGCAGTGGTCGGTGGTAATGCCTTCAGGCATGAAGCCGGCATTCATCAGGACGGAATCTTAAAAGAGCGCACCACCTATGAGATAATTAAGCCAGAGGATGTGGGATTTACCGGCACGGGCATAGTTCTGGGCAAGCATTCAGGTAGACATGCCTTGAGCGAACGCCTCAAAGAATTAGGTTTTAAACTCAGCGACACAGAACTGGATAAGATAAATTCCCGTTTTAAGGCCCTGGCAGACAAAAAGAAAAATATATTTGATGACGATTTAATCTCAATAGTAGAAGATGAGATAAAACTGATTAAGCCAGTCTGGGTCTTGGATAATTTTACGATTAATTCTGGCACAAATATTACGCCCACCGCCACAGTCAGTTTAAAATATAAGCATAAAGTCCTCTCGGGGAAATCTTCAGGGGATGGCCCAGTAGATGCCTGTTTCAAGGCCATAGATAAGATTACCTCGACCAAGGGAGAATTGCAGGATTACCGCATTGAGGCGGTAACCAAAGGCAAAGACGCTCTGGGCGAGGTAAGCCTGAAACTAAAAGCCAAGGGCAAAGTGGTCACTGCCCGCGGCTCAAGCACCGATATCATTGAGGCATCCGTAAGGGCATATATTAATGCCCTGAATAAAATAGAGAGCCTTGGATAAAGACCCCCGCAAATTAATCTTTGGTATCTTGGGTTTTCCCGTCGGCCATAGCCTCTCGCCCGTAATGCATAATGCCGCCTTCCGTAGTTTAAAGATAAACGCAAGATACAGACTTTTTGAAAAAAGGCCACAAGATTTAGCAGGTTTTTTGTCTTCCCTTGCCCAAGCAAATATCCGCGGTTTAAATGTTACTGTACCCTATAAAGAAAAAGTCATTCGTTTTCTAGATAAAATTTCTCCAGAGGCAAAATTAATCGGCGCAGTAAATACCATAAAAATAAGCAAGGATAAACTATTCGGTTTTAATACCGACGGCCAAGGTTTTTTAAAACACTTAAAAAATGATTTGAAATTTAATCCCCGAGGAAAAAATGTTGCCCTCATCGGTGCAGGTGGTGCAGGGCGGGCAGTAAGTGTCTATTTGGCTAAGGCAGGAGCCAGATCCATTGCCATTTATGATGTAGAAAAAAATAAAAGTTCTGTTTTACTAAAACACCTAAAAGAAAAATTTAAGAATAGGGAGATAATTCTGGCAGATTCTATTGCGGAATTAAAAATTAGAGATTGCGATTTATTAATTAACGCTACACCTGTGGGTTTAAAGAAGAATACCCCGTCTTTAGTGGCAGGGGAATTTCTCCACCCTCACCTTCTGGTTTATGATTTAGTTTATAATCCCAAAGAGACCCAATTGTTAAAAATAGCCAAGAAAAAAGGTTGTTTAGTATCCAATGGGTTAGGTATGCTTTTATATCAGGGAGCAATTTCCTTTAAAATCTGGACCGCTAAATCTGCGCCGCTTGAGGTAATGCGCCAGGCGCTAAAGGAGGCACTTAAGAGATGATTGGACAAACAGTCGCTTTTATTTTTGGCGCAATTGTCGGCAGTTTCTTAAATGTCTGCATCTACCGTATGCCCCAAGGCAAGTCCGTGGTCTGGCCGGGCTCGCACTGCCCGCTCTGCGAAAAAAGAATTCCTTGGTATGATAACATTCCTTTTATAAGTTATATACTACTGAAAGGCCGTTGCCGTTTCTGCAAAAAAATTATCTCGCCGGTATATTTAATCGTAGAGTTATTAACTGCCATTATGTTTGTTGCCCTTTTTAATTATTACCGCTTAAGTTACGATTTGTTTTTCTATATTATTTTTATCAGCAGTTTACTTATCGCTACCTTTATTGATATCAAGCACCGGATTATCCCCGATGAGATATCGCTCGGCGGAATAGTTTTGGGTTTTATTTTAAATGCCGTGCGGGGATTTAACTTAAGGCCCTTTAGTTTTAGCCCAAAGCCCGCCGCTAATGCATTCTTAGGGATTATTATCGGAGGAGGAATTATTTGGCTCACCGGTTTTTTATTTGACCTGATTTATTTTAAACTCTTTAAGCGGCCTGCCATACAAGGCGAGACAGAGTCTATGGGCGGCGGCGATGTAAAGTTATTAGCCATGATCGGGGCATTCTTAGGCTGGCAGCGGGCATTACTGACATTTTTCCTGGCGCCATTTTTCGGTGCGGTGATCGGGGTGTTAAATTTATTGATTAAAAAAGACCATACCATCCCCTACGGTCCATTCTTAGCCTTATCGGCGATTCTCTCCATATTCTGGTTTAACAAGATACTGAGTTTAGTTTTTGTGCGTTAAACCGATGTTCACAGCTAACCTTTCACAGGATAAGTGGAAAAGAATTGGTTTGCGTAAAAGAAGCGGGATCCTTGTTTCTTTATTTTCCGTTTATTCAAAAGATAGCTTAGGCATAGGCGATTTTGAGGATTTAAAACTCTTGATTGACTGGTCCAAGAAGAGCGGCAATTCTATCATTCAGCTGCTGCCGATGAATGATTTGGGGGCAACCTTTTGTCCTTATGATGGCTCTAGTTCCTTTGCCTTAGAGCCGGCATACCTGTCTTTGGGTCAGATTAAAGGAGCCCAGAAAAGACATTTTAGAAAAAGGATTGCCGAGATAAAAGAAAAGTTTCCGCTGGATAGACCTTATCTGGACTACCGGATTAAAAAAGAGAAAATAAATCTACTCTGGGATATTTACCTTGAATATAAGCCTGATGAATCAAAGGGGTTTAAAGATTTCATCAGGAAGAACTCCTACTGGGTTTTTGATTTCGCGCTCTTTAAGGTTTTAAAAGATTACCAGAACGACCTGCCGTGGTATGAATGGGAAGAAAAATATAAGAGCCGCGATTTAAAAGAATTAACTATTTTTTCTCGTAGCCACGAGAGGAAGATAGATTTTCAGGTCTGGCTACAGTGGCAGCTCTATCAGCAGTTTAAAGCAATAAAAAAATATGCTGAAAAGAAAAAAATCTTACTTAAAGGTGACCTGCCAATCTTGGTCTCGCGGGATAGCGCGGATATCTGGCAGCATCAGGAATTTTTTAAATTAGATTTTGCCGCTGGCGCGCCGCCGGATATGTATACTGCCCTTGGCCAGCGCTGGGGTATGCCGACATATGACTGGGAAAAGATTAGGCAGGATAATTATCGCTATCTCTTAGAACGACTGAAATATGCCGCAGAGTTTTATGGTCTCTTAAGAATTGACCATGTCGTCGGGTTATTCCGCATCTGGAGCATTCCTTATGATGAGCCCCCGGAGAATAAGGGTCTAAACGGATTCTTTGACCCTAGCGATGAAAGCAAATGGGGTAAACAGGGAAAAGAAATTTTATCTTTTATGCTCAAAAATACCAATATGCTACTCTGCGCTGAAGACCTGGGAGTAATCCCTAAGATATGCCCCCAGACTTTAAAGGAGTTAGGCATTCCCGGCAATGATGTCCAGCGTTGGACAAAGGATTGGAAAATAAAACATGATTTTCTCAAAGCCCAAGAGTATCGGCAGTTATCCGTAGCAATGCTCTCCACGCACGATACGACTAATTGGCCGGCCTGGTGGGAGAATGAGGCAGGGACAGTAGATGAACAACTCTTTATCCATCGCTGCACTGAGCGCGGTATAGATTATACGAAGATAAAGGAAAAACTTTTTGACCCCCAACTTTCCCGCAACGGCCGCCTGCGCTGGTTGAATAGTGTTACTTCCGCAAAGATATTAGTGGATATTTTAGGTAAACCCAAAGAAGTTTTGGTAGATTTTATAGAAATTTATGAAAATAGTTTCAAGGAGAAAGAAAAACTCTGGCGGCACTTAAAGTTAGACGGACAGATGCGGGAGAAATCAGATAGCGAAATTCTCAAGGCCGCCCTAAAAGTAACTTTAGATGCGCAATCTATATTCTCTATCCAGTTAATCACTGATTGGCTCTATTTAGCGGATATCTTTAAAGGCGACCCCTATCAATACCGCCTGAATACACCCGGCACTATCAGCGCCAAAAACTGGTCGCAACTACTGCCGCTTTCTTTGGATAAGTTACTGCGCCATCCGGTTACCTCCACAATCCGCAAGCTTATCGCTGCATCCGGAAGGATATAGATGCCTCTGTCGGGATTTTCTCGCTCAAGGTCGATTTTTTAAGAAATAGGGTACAGTTTTCCGATTGGAACAGAAAGCGTCTGGATAGTTTGCGTGAGAGATTTTTCTTGATTTCCCACATAAATATGCTATATTTTTATTAGATTAACATCTGTTAACTATGGATAAAGTGTGTTAACATATGTTAACTAATAGTATAACTCTTTATATCAAAATGGGTTATATGAATTAATAAAAGGAGTAGAAAAATGGAAAAAAGTGGTTATCTTTCGATTGCCCAAGTAGCTAAAATATTAAAGATAAGCAGAATAGCTGTTTATAAGAAAGTAAAAAAGGGCGAAATAGAAGCGATACGGGTTGGTAAGATTTTTGCTATCCCCAGAGACTATGTCCTGCAGAGGATTAAGAAAATCAAAGGACCTCCTTTAGCCGAAGAAGAGAAAAAGAGAGTTCATAAAATAGTAGATAAGACAATCAGCGAATACGGAGAAGTATTAAAAAGACTGGGATCAGAGTAATGAAA
>JACRHO010000121.1 GCA_016212045.1 Candidatus Omnitrophota bacterium
CCGAGCCATCTATCCAGAGAATCTGGTCAGGCTGGCAGAGCCGGGCCATTTTTTTCACCCAATCAATTAATTTTTTATTGTGCGTGGGAAATTTCTTCATTGGTTTAAGATATATTTATGCGCAGAATAGGCGGCTACTGCGCCCTCTGCGCAGGCATTAATCACCTGATATAAATTTTTCTTGCGGCAATCTCCGCAGGCAAAGATGCCTTCTTGAGAGGTGGCTAAATTTTCATCCGTAATTATAAAGCCTGCCTCGTCAAGTTGCAATAGTTTCTTTAAAAAATCAGTGTGGGGCTGGATGCCGACAAAGATAAATACCCCCTGACAACTAAGATTAACCGCTTGAGCCGTTAATACATTTTTAATGCTGACTGCCTCAACCCTGTCTTTGCCGATAATCTCCGCAATAACACTATCTAAGATAAAATTAATTTTGGGGTTGGCTCTTGCTCTTTCTTCTAAAATTTTGGAGGCGCGCAATTGATTTCTGCGGTGGACCAAAGTAACTTTAGCGGCATAACTACTTAAGAAAATTACTTCCTCCAGCGCCCGGTCTCCTCCGCCAATCACCAGCACTTCTTTATCGCGATAAAGCGGGGCATCGCAAGTAGCGCAGTAAGAGACACCTCTTCCGGTAAGGCGCTCCTCTCCTGCTACGCCTAATCTCTTTGCAGCAGCGCCAGTGGCAATAATGACACTCTGTGTCTCGTAATTCTTATCTCTGCCCTGAATATGATAAAGCGGCCTTTTTAATTGAACACTGGCAGATATTGTCTGGACCTCTTCATCTGCAAAATTTACCCCCAAATCATCCACCTGCTTTTTAAATCTATCAATTAATTCCTGGGTAGCGATACCGCCGGGAAAGCCGGGATAATTTTCAATGCGGGAAGAAAGCATAATTTGACCGCCAGGAGTCATCTTTTCTAAAATTAAAGTATTTAAGCGGTATCTACCGGCATAAATACCCGCAGTTAAACCTGCAGGTCCTGCTCCGATGATAATTAGCTCATACATCCTTTCCTTCCCCTAACCCGCCCCAAACCTTCTCACACCGCGTAGGTGTGTTGGGTTTAATCGACGGAGAAACCTGTCACACCGCGTAGGTGGGACGACGGTTCTTTAACATCTCCTTATATATCTCTTCCGCGTTATACGAACTCCTCACTAGCGGTCCAGATAACACTGCCTTAAAACCTAAACTAAGTCCTATATCTTTATATCTCTGGAATTGTTCAGGGCTGATAAATTCTTTCACCGGATAATGTTGTTTTGAAGGAGCCAGGTATTGGCCTAAAGTTAAGATATCGCACTGCGCCTTTCTTAAATCCTGCATGGTTTCTCTTACTTCTGGTTCTTTCTCGCCCATTCCCAACATTAAGGAAGATTTAGTAATTAGAGACGCATTGATTTCTTTCATTGTCTTCAAGAGAGCTAAAGAGCGTGGATAATTAGCCATTGGCCTTACCTCTTTATATAACCTCTGTACTGTCTCTATATTGTGCCCAGCAACAGAAGGCGAGGTCGCCAATACGCATTTAAGGCTAGAGAACTTACCTTGAAAATCAGGCAGCAATACTTCTACCTTTATCCCGTTAGAGACTGTTGGTTTACTAGTTAGATTAGTGATGTCTCTAACGGGATGCATCTTATTATCTATTTTACGTACTGCCTCTATGGTCTTAGCAAATTGCCCTGCGCCTCCATCAGCCAGGTCATCCCGGGTCACTGAGGTAATCACCACGAATCTTAGGCCCAGTAAATTTACCAATTCAGCAATTTTTTCTGGTTCATCTCCTAATAAATCAGCCCCTACCTCAGCTTTCTTCATTGTGCAGAAGCGGCAATCTCTGGTGCAGGTCTCTCCTAAAATAAGAAAGGTCATCTTCTGGCTTAAGAAACACTGACTAAGATTTGGGCACTTTGCGAGTTGGCAGACCGTATTAATGCCGTATTCGGAAAGTAATTGTTTACACCTGCCTACGCTGGCGTCGGGAATCTCCTGCCTGAACCAAAAAGGTAGCCGGTTTTTTATCATTTATATATGCTGATAAATTTCTCAATGCTGCGGTTGTAGGTCTGCTCAGCATCTGGCGAAAAAAAACAAGCCGGCAACTGCCTATTCTTACGATGATAGGCGATACATTCACAGCAGAGCCCTTTTCTGGAACAAGGTTCATAACTACAATTGCAGTCGGCAAGATTTTCTTTCTGATGGGGACAGGTTTTCATCTAATATCCTTTTTATCCTTATCTTCTCAAATAACGAGGCATAATCTACAATCAATCTTCCTTTTAAATGGTCGAGCTCATGCTGAAAAACAGAAGCCAATAACCCCTCTGCCTCAATCTCAACCGGCCTTGCTTCTTCGTCCTGCGCCTGTAGTATAATTTTTTTGGCGCGTTTAATTTTGAGGCATACGCCGGGAATGCTGAGGCAGCCTTCTTCTGATCTTTGAGAACCTTTTTTGCGCACGATCTGGGGGTTAATTAATTTATAAAGACCTGAACCAGCGTCAGCTACCAGCATTGCCTGATTAATCCCCACCTGAGGCGCAGCCAGCCCCACACCAGATTTATCATACATTAATTGCGCCATCTGGCTTAAGACCTGGAGATGCTCAGAAGTTATTTCTTTAACCGAGTCTGCCTTCTTCCTTAAAGAGGGGTCGCCGAATAATCTAATGCTTAATCCGGTTTCGGCCATCTACACATACCACCTTTGCTTTGATATTTTTTGCCTCTTCTTCATCCACCAAGACATAAGAAAGAATGACCACCTCGTCGCCGATACAACTTCCCCGCGCTGCCGGCCCATTTAAACAAATTATTCCGCTTGCGGCCCTTCCCTTAATGGCATAGGTCTCGATGCGCAACCCATTATTAAGATTTAACACCTCTACTTTTTCTCCAGGCAAGATATCTACTGCCTGCATCAATTTGGCATCAATGGTGATACTGCCCTTATAATAAAGGTTGGCCTGCGTAATACGGCCGCGGTGAATTTTTGACTTCAACATTGTCCTCAACATTTTACCCCCTCTATTAATTTATAGGTCTGCAGGGCAATCATTAATTCTTCATCCGTAGGAATAACCAATACCCTTGGTTTCTTCTTCAGATGAGAAAATAAACCCTGGCAGATTTTTTCTCTTATTCTTTTCTGATTTTCTCCGATGCCCGCAGTAAAGACTACGGCATCGCAGCCACCCATCACCGCAATATAAGCGCCGATGTATTTTTTTATCCGGTAGGAAAAAATATTGATGGCTAATGCCGCGCGTTTATCTTGCTCTTTCCTCTTTTTCTCTAATACGCGCATATCGTTGCTCGTGCCGGAGATGCCCTTAAGGCCGCTATATTTATTTAAGAGAGCATCAATCTGGGCGATTTTTAGTTTTCTTTTGCGCATCAGATACGTAATTAAAGCCGGGTCAATATCTCCGCAGCGGGTGCCCATCACCAGGCCTTCTAATGGTGTAAAACCCATACTCGTATCTACAGAGCGGCCGTGGTCCACTGCAGTGATGCTGCAGCCATTTCCTAAATGGCAGGTAATTATTTTTAATTTCTGCAGAGGCCTCTTTAGAATTCTGGCGGCGCCTTGCGCCACATATTCGTGGCTTGTGCCGTGAAAGCCATATTTGCGGATGCCAAATCTTTGATAATATTCGTAAGGCAGGCCATAGATATAGGCATAATCCGGCAGGGTCTGATGAAACGCAGTATCAAAAACCGCTACCTGTTTTGTCCCCGGCAGCAATTTTTTACAGGCTAAAATTCCCGCCAGGTTAGCCGGATTATGTAAAGGTGCAATTGCACCGCACTGCCGGATTTTTCTAATCACTGCATTATCAATGAACACGGGTTTTTTAAATGTCTCTGCGCCATGCACCACCCGATGGCCAACCACCGCCACATCCTTAATCCTATTTAGGATAATTTTTAAACCCGCATAATGGTTTTGAATTGATGAGCCCTTTTCTCCAATATGCTCAATGAGGCCTTTGGAAATGAGGTGGGGCTCGGGCATGGCAAAGAGTTTATATTTTATAGAAGAACTGCCGCAATTTATAACCAATATTCTCATAATCTTACCCTCTATCCCACACCTACGCGGTGGGACGGGGTTATTTCTAACCTACTGTGCCCGGATTGCCGTCACGGCTACGCAATCTACGATATCTTCTACGGAACAGCCGCGGGAAAGGTCGCTACAGGGTTTATTTAATCCTAAAAGTAATGGCCCTAAAGCGCGGGCATGGCTCAAGCGCTGCACCAGTTTATAGCTGATATTGCCCGCCTCTAAGTCGGGAAAGATTAAAACATTGGCTTTACCCTTCAATACGCTCTCCGGGTATTTTATCTGGGCTACTTCGGGGACAATGGCCGCATCTACCTGTAATTCTCCATCCACCAATAAATCCGGCGTCATATCTTTTAAAATCACAAGGGTCTCCTTTATTTTATCTACGCTTTTACCTTTGGCAGAATTATGCGTAGAGTAACTCAAGAGGGCGACGCGGGGCTCAATATTTAAAACTTTACGGGTTAATTCAGCAGCAGTCAAAGTAATGCAGGCCAGCTGCCGAGGATTGGGTTCAGGGATTATCCCGCAGTCAGCAAAGACAAATGTGCCGCCTTCGCCATAAATACAATCTGGCACCGCCATAATAAAAGCGCTGGAGGCAATATTGATGCGGCTATCTAATTCTAAACACTGTATTGCTGCCCGGGCAACATCCGGGGTAGTATGGCTGGCGCCGGCAACAAAGCCATCAACTTTACCTTCGCGGGTGAGCATTGCCGCATAATAAAGCGGCTCTTCCAAAATTCGGCGCGCAGTATCTATATCCATACCTTTGGCCTGGCGCATCTGATAGAATTCTTCGGCATATCTTTTTTTATCCTCAGGGTCTAATTTATCTTTGGTCAAGAGCAATACTTTCGCAATGCCATCGGTTTCAATAATCTTAGCTGCCTCCATTACTCTTTTATCTTCAGGCTCTGGAAGGACAATGGTCTTCAAATTTGACTTTGCCTTCTGGCGTAAATCTTGAATTATCTGCACGCTATATCCCCTTTAAGATACTATTTAAATCTATATTTTCTTTAGCCAATTTTATCGCATCCTTAATTTTTTCTTTATCCTGCGGCCTAATCTTTACCGTCAGGTCGTGGATTATTGAGGCGACGGTATATGTATCTGCTTTGGCTAACAATATGGGTATCTTTGCCTGACTTAATAAATCTAAAACTGGCTGTTCAGGCATTATCCCGCCGGATAAAATTATCCCGGAAAGTTTCAGCTTTTTTTTATCTGAATCTCTGACGCAACCTAACACTGAGGTCAGCATATCTTCTCTGTCGCCCGGCGTAATTAAAAGACTGTTATCAATAATATATTTC
>JACRHO010000122.1 GCA_016212045.1 Candidatus Omnitrophota bacterium
AAATGAAAAAGAAGAGGTGATGGGGATTTACCCTATCTCGGTAGGAGCGCATATATTAGTGAAAGACCATCAGCGGGTAGAGGCAGGCGAGCTTTTGGCCAAGATTCCGCGGGTGGTGGTAAAGACTAGAGACATCACCGGCGGTCTTCCGCGGGTGGCTGAATTATTTGAAGCCCGCCGGCCAAAGGATCCGGCAGTCATCAGCGAGATTGACGGTTTTGTGGAATTCGGCGAGACTAAAAAGGGCCAGCGGGTGATCGTGATTAAATCTCCGACGGGCATGCAGAGAGAATATGTGATCCCGCACGGCAAGCACCCCAATGTTTATAAAGGCGATAAGGTCATTGCCGGCCAGCAATTGACTGATGGACCAGTAGTTTTGCAGGATATCCTCAGGGTTTGCGGCGATAAGGTCTTGCAGGAATACCTGGTGAATGAGGTCCAGGAAGTTTATCGCTTACAAGGAGTGCATATAAACGATAAACACATTGAGATGATTATCCGGCAGATGTTAAAAAAGGTCAGGATTGAAGACCCGGCTGATTCCACTTTCTTGCCGGCGCAGCAGGTAGATAAATGGAAATTCCAGAAGGAAAATTCGCGCATCATTAAAAAAGGCGGCAAACCCGCACAGGCCACACCCTTGTTATTAGGCATTACCAAGGCCTCTTTGACCACTGAGAGTTTTATTTCCGCAGCCAGTTTCCAGGAGACCACGCGCGTTTTGACTGAAGCAGCTACCTCGGGCAAGAGCGATGAGCTCTTTGGCTTAAAGGAGAATGTTATCGTCGGACATCTGATTCCGGCAGGCACAGGTTTCCGCGAACATCAGAATATTGAGGTAATAAAAAGAGTTGAAAAATAATTATGCCCACGATTAGCCAACTGATTAGATTAGGCAGAAGGTTAAAAAGGAAAAAGACGAAGTCACCGGCTTTAAAGAGCTGCCCCCAGAGAAGAGGCGTGTGCTTGCAGGTGCGCACAATGACCCCGAAGAAACCCAACTCTGCCTTAAGAAAGATTTCCCGTGTGCGCCTCACCACCGGCATAGAAGTTACAGCTTATATCCCGGGAGAAGGCCATAATTTACAAGAGCACTCTATAGTGTTAGTCAGGGGCGGCAGGGTAAAAGACCTGCCTGGGGTAAGGTATCATATCGTTAGAGGAACCCTGGATACCGCGGGCGTGAATCAGCGCAAAAAATCGCGCTCCAAGTATGGAGCAAAGATGCAAAAATAAATAATAACTTATCCGCCACAAATATCGGCGGATTTAATTCGCCCAAACAACTTACGTCACTGATGTTCCGTAAGTTGTGGGCTCATTAAAAATGAGAAGAAGAAAAGCGCAGGAAAAAGAGATTTTAGCCGACCCAAAATTTAACAGCAAAACCGTAGCCAAGTTTATTAATATGGTGATGCTTAAAGGCAAAAAATCTATTGCCGAGAAGATAGTTTACAGCGCCTTTGAGAAGTTGACCAAAGAATTAAATGAGCCGGATGCCTTAAAAATTTTTCATAAAGCCCTGGAAAACGCCCGGCCGCGCTTAGAGGTAAAACCCCGTCGCGTCGGCGGGGCAACCTATCAAGTCCCAATAGAAGTGAGGCAGCAGCGCGGTGTTTCTATTGCCATGCGCTGGATCAGGGATTTCGCGCGCAGCAAAAAAGGCAAGCCCATGCAGGATAAATTAGCAGATGAGGTTATGGCGGCTTATAAAGGCGAGGGCGCGGCGATAAAGAAGAGGGATGATACACACAAAATGGCTGAGGCAAATAAAGCCTTTGCGCACTTTAGATGGTAAGTGAGCACATAAGTTATGGAGCCCTATCTTAAAGAAGTAAGCGACATAACTTATCTGTGCGAACTTACCCAGCACTAATTTGTTTAAACATACGTTGATTATCAAATTAGTGCTGGGTTAAATTCGCAGACGCTGAAGACAACAAAAATATAGGCAGCTATAACCCAGCACTTATTTGCTGGGGTAACGCACGATTCAAATTAGTGCTGGGTTATCTGCTCATTTAAAATGGCACGCAAAATTCCATTAGATAAAGTCAGGAACATCGGCATCATCGCCCATATTGATGCCGGAAAGACTACCACTACCGAGCGTATCCTTTTTTTTACTGGCCGGACCTATAAAATCGGCGAGGTGGATGAGGGGACTGCGACGATGGACTGGATGGTCCAGGAACAGGAGCGCGGGATCACCATTACTGCGGCCTGCACCACCTGTTACTGGAAGGATATCCGGATAAATATTATTGATACGCCCGGCCATGTTGATTTTACTGTGGAGGTAGAAAGGTCATTAAAGGTTTTGGATGGGGCAGTAGTGGTTTTCTGCGGCGTGGGGGCAGTTGAGCCGCAATCAGAAACGGTCTGGCGCCAGGCTGACCGCTACCATGTGCCGCGGATTTGTTTTGTGAATAAATTAGATAGGACCGGGAGCAATTTTTCCCAGGTGATTGACCAGATCTGCAGCAAATTAGGCGCCCATGCCGCAGCGGTGCAGCTTCCTTATGGCGAAGAGGAAAACTTTAAAGGCGTGATTGATTTAATTGAGAGGAAATTAGTTTTATATAAAGACGAGGCAGGTAAAGAACTTGAGAGCTTAGAGCTGCCGGCAGAAGTTTTAGCTAAGGCAGAACATTATCGCAATATCTTATTGGAGAAGCTCGCTGAGGTGGACGCAAATATTATGGATAAATTTGTCCACGCCAAAGAAATTTCTATCCTCGAGATAAAAGATGCTATCAGAAGACACGTCATAGATAATAAGTTTGTTCCGGTTCTCTGCGGCAGCGCATTGAGAAATAAAGGGATTCAGTTGCTCTTGGATGCTATCTGCGAGTACCTGCCTTCTCCCTTAGATTTACCACCGATAAAAGGGATTGAGCCGGAAAGCGGAAACTTTGAGGAGATTGAGGCCTCTAGCGATGCGCCATTGTGCGCGCTCTGTTTTAAAATCGCCACTGACCCTTATGTAGGCAGGATACATTATTTGAGGCTCTATTCGGGAAGGATATCTAGCGGGACATATGTTTATAATGCCACCCAGAGAATCAAAGAGCGCCTGACCAAATTAGTGCAGATGCACGCCAACCGTCAGGAGATTATTGAAGAGGCCGAAACCGGAGATATTGTCGCCGCAGTAGGATTAAAAGAAACTAAGACCGGAGACACGCTCTGCGCAGAAAAAAATCCGATTTTAGTGGAGGCGATCCGTTTTCCTGAGCCGGTGCTGCAACAGGCGATTGAACCTAAGACTAAACAGGACCAGGATAAATTGGGACTGGCCCTGCATAAAATAGAAGAAGAGGACCCATCATTTAAGGTAACCTATAATCAGGAGACTGGCCAGACGATTATTGCCGGAATGGGACAGTTGCACTTAGAGATTGTCATTGACCGGATCTTGCGGGAGTTCAATGTTGAGGCGCAAGTAGGCGCGCCGCAGGTAGCCTATCGTGAAACGATCAGCAAAAAGGTTATTTCTACTGGAAAATTTATCCAGCAGACCGGCGGCCGCGGACAATATGGCCACGTAGTAATAGAAATGCAGCCGCAAGAGATCCCGGGCGCAGGGATTACTTTTACAGATAAGATAAAAAGCGGGGCTATCCCGCGCGAATTTATCCCGGCAGTAAAGCAGGGGATTATGGGCTCAGCCAGAAGCGGATGTTTAGCCGGTTATCCGGTTACGGATGTGGCAATAACTTTAATCGACGGCTCCTTTCATGAAGTTGATTCCTCAGAATTGGCCTTTCAGATGGCCGCAGCCCTTGCCTTTAATGATGGGCTAAAGAAGGCCGCGGCAATTATTTTAGAGCCGATTATGGATATAGAGGTAATTGTGCCGGAAGAATATATGGGGACAGTTATTGGGGACCTGAATTCCCGTCGGGCAAAGATTGTGTCGCTCTCCACCCGGGTGAATCTGCGCACTATCCGGGCTTATGTGCCCCTGGCAGAATTATTCAATTACGCCACAGTCTCGCGTTCTTTAACCCAGGGCCGTGCATCCTATATAATGGAGCCCTCATATTATGCTGAGGTGCCTGCAAATATAGTAGAAAAAATTATCAGTGGTTTTGCATCCAGTGGTCCTTTAAGAAAAACACTTTAAGTGAGGACATAAGTTATGGAGCCCTATATTAGTAAAGATACAAGTGATATTATTAAAGATACAGGCGACATAACTTATCAGTCCGAACTTACCCTTGACAATTTTTTAATAATGGTTGCTGCCAGAAATAACTCTAAGCTTAAACATTGTCAAGGGTTAAATTCGCAGACGCTGGTACATACTAAAACAGGCAGCTACAATTTATGTCATCCTTACAGGATTTCCATAAATTGTCTGCTCATTTAAGGAGGTGTATTTATGGCTAAAGAGAAATTTGTCAGGTCTAGGCCGCACGTGAACATCGGAACTATCGGCCATATTGATCATGGCAAGACGCTTTTGACTTCGGCGATTACGCATGTTCTGGCTAAGTTAGGCAAGGCGCAAGCCCGAGATTATGCGGATATCGCCAAAGGCGGGGCAATCAGGGATGAAAGTAAAATCCTGACCATCTCCGTAGCGCACGTAGAGTATGAAACAGATAACCGCCACTATGCGCATATTGATTGTCCGGGACACGCTGATTATATCAAGAATATGATCACCGGTGCCGCGCAGATGGATGGCGCAATCCTGGTGGTTTCAGCTGCGGACGGGCCCATGCCCCAGACCCGCGAGCATATTCTCCTGGCCCGTCAGGTAAACGTTCCAGCGATGGTCGTCTTTATCAACAAGGTGGATGTGGTGCAGGATAAGGAACTCATTGACCTGGTGGAGATGGAAGTAAGAGAACTGCTCACTAAATATGGTTTTCCCGGCGATAAAACTCCGGTGGTCAGAGGCAGCGCCTTAAAGGCATTGCAGGCCTCTGGAGACCCGAACAGCCCAGATTGCAAACCTATCCTGGATTTGATGAAGGCTGTGGATGAGTTTATTCCTTTGCCGGTCAGAGATTTAGACAAGCCGCTCCTGATGGCAGTAGAAGATGTTTTCAGCATTGAAGGAAGAGGAACAGTGGGCACAGGGAGAGTTGAGCGCGGTAAAGTAAAATTAAACGATGAAGTAGAATTAGTCGGATTAAGGCCTGAACCCAGAAAGACCGTAGTCACCGGCATAGAAATGTTCAGAAAAATACTGGATGAAGGCCAGGCCGGCGACAACGTGGGTCTCTTGTTAAGAGGCGTAGAAAAAGATGATATTGAACGCGGTATGGTCATTGCCGCGCCTAAATCAATTACCCCGCATACTAAGTTCAAGGCCCAGGTTTATATCCTGACTAAAGAAGAAGGCGGCAGGCATACGCCTTTCTTTAAAGGTTACCGTCCGCAGTTCTATTTCCGGACCACTGATGTTACCGGAAGCGTAACCTTGCCGCAGGGCGTAGAAATGGTCATGCCCGGCGATAATGCTAATCTGGAAATAGAATTGATTACGCCTATTGCTATGGAAAAGGAATCGCGTTTTGCTATTCGTGAAGGCGGCCATACTGTAGGCGCAGGAGTGGTAACGGAAGTTATAGCTTAATTGTTAAACTGTTCAATTGTTAAACTGTTACACGGCATAAACAATTTGACAATTTAGCAATATAACAATTTAAATATGCAAAAAATACGTATCAAATTAAAGGCATACGACCATCGCCTGTTGGATCAGGCAGTAGGAGAGATTGTCGAGACAGTCAAGCGCAGCGGCGCCACTATCTTAGGCCCGGTGCCGCTTCCTACCAAGCGCGAGATTTATACGGTGCTGCGATCTCCGGTGATTGACAAGAAATCGCGCGAGCAGTTTGAGTTATCCACGCATAAGCGGCTGATTGATATTGTGGAGCCGACCTCAAAGACCATTGATGCCTTAAGGAAACTTAATCTGCCGGCAGGGGTGGATGTAGAGATAAAGTAAGTGAGGACATAAGTTATGGAGCCCTATATTAGTAAAGATACAAGTGATATTATTAAAGATACAAGCGACATAACTTATCAGTCCGAACTTACCCTTGACAATTTTTTAATAATGGTTGATGCCAGAAATAACTCTAAGCTCAAAAATTGTCAAGGGTTAAATTCGCACCTATAACTTACTCACACTTCGTGTTCGTAAGTTATGTGCTCATTTAATATGGCAGCTATATTAGGTAAAAAAATCGGGATGACCCATATTTTTTCTGAAGACGCTAAATTAATTGGCGTTACTGTTCTTCAGGCTGGGCCCTGCCCGGTCTTAAATATAGGCGGACAATCCATCCAGTTAGGTTTTGATTCCCAGAGAGAGAAATCGTTAAAAAAACCGCAGGCAGGTTATTTCAAAAAAATCAAGGTCGCCCCCTGCCGGCTAATCCAGGAAGTGCCTAAAGAAGAAGGGCGAGAATATACTATCGGCCAGGAATTAAAGGCAGATTTATTTAAGAGCGGTGATTTTGTAGATATTACCGGGACCTCCATTGGCAAAGGTTTTCAGGGCGGGATGAAGCGCTGGCATTGGAGCGGCGGCTCCCGGACCCATGGCTCAACGTCGCATCGCCGCATCGGCTCTATCGGCTCATCTACTACGCCGGGAAGGGTCTGGAAGGGCCATCACTTACCCGGGCACATGGGCGCAGCCCGTGTAACTACCCAGAATTTGAAGGTAGTGAAGGTCGACCTAGACAACAACCTGTTGCTGGTCAAGGGCAGTGTTCCGGGCAAGAAAAATAATTACCTGGTGATTAAAAATGCCAAGAAGAAGCAGCGAAAAGAAAATAGAAAATAAAGAGCCGGTATCCTTACCTATATATAGTATGGAAGGTAGAGAGGTAGATTCTCTGAAGTTAGAGCCCGGTATCTTTAATGGCGAGATCAATACTGCCTTGATGCATCGGGCAGTGGTGGCGTATCTGGCTAATCAGCGCAAAGGCCTTGCTTCTACCAAGACCATGGGCGAGGTATCTGGCGGCGGACGCAAACCCTGGAGGCAGAAAGGCACTGGCCGCGCCCGGGTAGGTTCCATCCGCTCGCCTTTATGGCGGCACGGCGGGGTAATCTTTGGCCCGCATCCGCGGAGTTTTCGTAAGGAGATTCCAGTAAAGATGAGGAACGCTGCCTTAAGGTCTGCGCTCTGCGCTAAGATTAAAGAGGATAATTTTCTTATCTTGGATAGTTTGAAATTAGATGCGCCAAAGACAAAAAATTTAGTCGGTATTCTAAATAACTTAAAAATAAATTTTAAAACTTACCCAAAGCAAAATGTCCTTTTATTATTGAGTAAATTAGAACCTAACCTGTATCTGGCTGGCCGCAATCTAAAGCGCGTATCTATCAATCAGGCCAAAGATACCCATGCTTATGAGGTCCTGGCTGCGCAGAAGTTAATCATTACCAAAGAGGGGCTGACAGATTTAACGCAGAGGTTAAGCCCCGTTAGAAATTTTTCTAACAGGGAAAACAAGATTTCTAACGGGGTAAAGAAACGATGACTTCCTACGATATTATTAAAGCAATGTTACGTACCGAAAAATCCACTGTCTATCTTCCGCAGAGAAAATATTTATTTTTGGTGGATAAGGCAGCAAATAAAATTCAGATTAAGCAGGCAGTGCAAGATTTATATAAGGTAAAGGTAGAGGATGTAAACAC
>JACRHO010000119.1 GCA_016212045.1 Candidatus Omnitrophota bacterium
GGCAATATTTTTGCCGACCATCCCAGGAATCATCAGGGCCCTGCCCATACAAACTGCCTTGACATAAGGCGCACCCAGGGCGATCGCCTTAAACACATGGTCTTCAGCGGAAAATCCGCCGGCAATGGCAATATCCGGAACACGCAGGCCTTTCTTGCTCAACTTTTGCGCAAATTCATAGGTCAGCGCCTCTAAATAAAAAGTAGGTATACCCCACTCTTCCATCATCCGCCAGGGACTCATCCCTGTCCCGCCAGGAGCTCCGTCAATAGTCAACAAATCAATCTTAGCCAACGAGGAATATTTAAGCGCCATCGCCAGTTCCCGCATAGAATAGGCGCCGGTCTTTAAAGTGATGCGCTTAAACCCTAAGTTTCTTAAGCGTTTAATCTCATCTAAAAACGACTCTTCGGAAACAAAACCCAGACGGGAATGCCGCTCAAATTCCTTGATTGCGCCGTCCTGAAAAGCCTTCTGGCTTGCCTCCAGCGACGGATCAGGGGTTACGATATAACCGCGCTTTTGTAACTCCAGCGCCCTCTCCAGGCTTTTTACCTTTATCTCTCCGCCGATACATTTTGCGCCCTGCCCCCATTTCAACTCTATCGTGCTGAGGTTATGTTTCTTGCGCACATATTCCGCCACTCCCAGGCGCGTATCCTCAACGTTCATCTGCACGAGGATTTCGCCATACCCGTCATGAAAACGCTTGTAGGTTGAGATACGGCGGTCCATCTCCGGAGAACTTTTAATTTTGCCTTTATTATCCAGTTCCAACTGCGGATCAACCCCGCAGACATTCTCTCCGCAAACCAAAGTAACGCCGGATATCGCAGCGCCCACGGCAAAATGCTCCCAGTTCTTGCGGGCGATTTCAGTGGAACCTAGGGCGCCGGTAAAAATCGGGGCTCTCATCTTTACCTTAATATCCCAGCCATATTCTACCTCGGTATTTACCGCCGGGAATTTGGTATTGTCAGGGTTACCCTCTGCCTCTTGCGGCAGGCCTTTTGCCCCTAAGGCATACCCCTGGATATTTAAATGTGAATAATCTACCGGATAGTCCTTGTCTGCTCCGGCAGTAATCTCACCAAAAGGCCCGGGATAAATCACTTCCCTGCCGCGAAAAGTGGCTTTAAAAATATCGCAATTACCTTTACAGCCATCTACGCAACGCGAGCAGATCCCCGAACCCGGAACTACATTTTTGGAACGGTTAAACGTCCCTACTGCATCATTCGCATTCGGCCTACCTAAATTCATACTACCTTCCCCCTTTCTCTTACTTTGCTCATTTTTTCCCCGCTTAATCCCACACGGATTAAGGCTAACTTAAAGCCTATGAGCAATTGGCTACTTTGCCCCGGTCAGATGTCTCATATCTGCTGCCAGTATAATCGCCTCGGCTACTTCACGCATGGTCTTGCGGTTATCCATGCTGTATTTACGTATCTTTAAATACGCCTGCTCTTCAGTTAATCCCTCATCGCGCATCAATATCCCCTTAGCGCGCTCAATTCTCTTGCGGGCCTCTAGCTCTTCCTGGATAACCTTACTCTTTACCATCAATTCTGTATTCTCAATCGCCACTGCTGCCTGGTTGGCGATAGTCGTGATTACCTCAATTTCATTCTCATTGAAATCGTGGGGTTTGGAGGTATAACAATTGATCACGCCGATTATCTTGCCTTTTACGACCATAGGAACGCACAACAGAGAAACTAAACCTTCTCTCTTGGCAAGGTCTTTATGTTTATATTCTTTTTCTTTAGTCACATCCTTCACGGTGATGGGTCTATTTTCTTTCGCTGCCTTTCCGGCAATGCCCTCTCCGATTTTTAAAGGCGGTTTCTTATTGTATTCTTCGCTGATACTCTGCGTGGCGCGCACCACTAAGCCTTGCGTCTTTTCGTCAACCAACATTAAAGAACAGATGTTTGAACCTAATAATTCTGCGGTGGCGGTCACAATCAGCCGCAGGATATCCTCTAAATATAAATCTGAAGTGATGGCCTTACTGATTTTAGAGAGTGCTTTTATTTGTTCCTCAAACTGCATATCATCACCCCGAAATTTAGAGGTGCTTTAGAAAACAAAAAAAGCGTTCCTTTTCAAAGAACGCTCCTTCGCTTCTTCACCCCAAAGCACTAACTTTGTGCTTATCGATACAAGTCTAACACAAATCTTTATTTTGTCAAGGTTTTTTCGCTCTTACGTTGAGCGAGTTAATTGTTCTGCGCAAGATACTCTATTATACCACAAGAAGCAATCTTTGCCATACCCATAGCCTCAATCACTGTGCCTTCTCCGCCAACAATATCTCCGCCAGCAAAAACTCTTTTTAGAGAAGTCTCCATACTTTTCGGATTAACTGTGATATCACCGTATTTATCTGTTTTTAAATCTGGGGTTACGCTGGTTAAGACCTGGTTTGCCTTTAAGCCGATAGCCATAATTACTAAGTCAGAGTCTAAGGTAAACTCACTTCCCTCAATAGGAATAGGGCTTCTTCTTCCTGAAGTATCGGGTTGGCCTAAACGACACTGCAGACATTTTATTTTTTTCACAAAGCCCAGGCCATCACCTCCAAATTCTATAGGCTGGACTAAAAATTTAAACTTTATCCCTTCTTCTTTGGCATGTTCTATCTCTAATCTGCGCGCCGGCATTTCTACCTCGGTGCGCCGATAGAGAATAGTTGTATCAGGCTTAAGCCCTTGCATATTCTGCAGGCGTAAGGCTGCCCGGGCAGCATCCATCGCGGTATTACCTCCTCCGATGACTACAATATGTTTGCCAATATTTACCGGCGTGTGGAATTCGGGAAATTTATACGCCGACATGAGGTTTACCCGCGTCAAAACTTCATTAGCAGAATAAATATTACAGAGATTCTCTCCTAGTATTCCCAGAAAGGCAGGCACCCCCGCCCCCAACCCCAAGAATACCGCTCGGAAACCCTCGCTAAAAAGTTCATCCAGAGATTTGGTCTTTCCGACAATA
>JACRHO010000123.1 GCA_016212045.1 Candidatus Omnitrophota bacterium
ATAATTAAAGGATAAGGATTACTTTTTAAAACCTGACCTACTGCGCGAGAGGCGTGAGGCCGACCGGCCTTTTTAGCCACCCATTTGTAACTACGTGTTTCGCCTAATGGGATACTTAAAACGGCTTTATAGACTTTTTTGCTAAAGGAAGTCATAATCTTAAAGTTACATAAGGTTCCATGATGTTCCATAATGTTACATAAGGTTACGCGAAAATTACACGGTAACCTTATGGAACCTTAGGCAACCTTATGGAACTTTATGCAACCTCTCATCTATACAACATCTTCTTCCTTCTTAATACATGATGATATTTCAAGGCAAACCGGTGCGCTTCGTCGCGAATCTTGCGGATTAAATTTAATGCCGGCGTATCCTCTCTTAATCTTATGGGGCCTGGTTTAGCTAAAGTATAGATATTTTCCTCTTCTTTGGCAATACTGACTATGGGTATATTTACGCCGAGTAAGTTTAATTCTTTTTCTGCGGCTAAAAGATGTTGCCTGCCGCCATCTATCAGCACTAAATCCGGCAGGGGTAATTTTTCTTCTTTTAAACGGCGGTAACGCCGCTGCACCACTTCGCGCAACATCGCGTAATCGTCAATACCTTCAACTGTTTTAATCCGGAATCTACGGTAATTATCTTTATCCGGAAACCCTTTATAGAAACTCACCATTGCCCCGGTTGCTTCGTTACCAAAGATATTAGAGATGTCAAAGGCCTCGATCCTAAGTGGTGATTTTTCTAAATTTAATAAATTTTTTAAATCCTCCGATTCATAAGGACTCTTTATTTCTGGTTTAGTTTGTGCTATCGCGCTTAAGGCGTTGATGCGGTCTCTAATTATCGCTGCCTCTTCAAATTTCTTTTTCCGGCTTAATTCTTTCATCTGAAGATAGAGAGAATCCAGGAGTTCTGTATATTTGGATGCTAAAAACATCTTTATCCCAGCGACAATTTTTTTATATTCGCGGGAACTGATTTTTCTAATACAAGGCGCCGGACAAAGTTTAAGCCGATAATAAAGGCAAGGATTTTTGGGTAGTTTTCTACAGGAGCGAAAACCAAAGATCTTACGTAGCAACTTAAATGCCTGGCGCAGTAATTTTACATTGGTGTAGGGGCCGAAATATAAAGATTTATCATTTTTTTGTAGTTTTTTCCGGCGGTAGATAGAAATTAAAGGAAACTCTTCGTCGGTAATCCTGATCCAGGGAAAGGACTTATCGTCTTTTAAATCAATATTATATTGCGGCTGAACATCTTTGATTAAGGCAGCCTCTAAAATCTGCGCCTGCGCCGCAGAAGAAGTTACTCTATATTCTATATCCGCGATTTTAGAAATCATCGCCTGGGTCTTAGCATTAAGCGCGCGGCTAAAATACGAATGCACGCGTTTTTTTAAGTCCTTCGCCTTGCCGATATAAAGAATGCTGCCTGCGGCATCTTTAAATATATACACCCCGCAGGCATCCGGAAGGTTTTTGAGTTTATTCTTTAGTTTGCTTAGATGAAACATTGCGCAGCCACCCCCAGACCTGCCTCATCTCCTCTACCCTAAAAATAAAACAGAATACAATATATGACACTAGGCCCGCCAAAATAGGAATGCTCAAGTTAGTTACTTTCTCCCAGAATACATTCTGAAAAAATACCTGTTTTCTGGCAATAAGACTGACCACCAGACCCATAGCTAAACTGGCAAAAAGGATGCGCAAAAAAGAAAACAATATTTCTTTTAAGGGAAGGACTGTTTTTAATTTTTTTCTCAAGATAAAAAATAAGATTAAACAGGTAGTTATGCCGGATAAAGAAGTGGCCAGGGCAAGGCCTCCTAATTTCAGCGGGAACATTAAAATTATATTTAAAATGATATTAATGATTAAAGCCAAGAATGAAACCTTGGCGGGGGTGAGGGTGTCCTTTAAGGCAAAAAAGCAGGACTGTAAAATTTTCGTTGCCCCATAAGCGCATAAACCGATACTATAAAAGAATAAAACTTGGGCAGTCATCTCTATAGAATAAGCATCAAACCTTCCGCCGCCAAATAAGGTGGAAATAATGGCCTTCGCCAAAATCATAAACCCTACGCTTGCCGGCAGCATGACAAAAAAGGTGGCGCGCAGGCCAAAGGAAAGCGTTCTTTTTAGCTGATACTGGTCTTCTGATAAGGCCTGGGTAGAAAACGTAGGTAATATCGCCTGCGCTAAGGCATTGGTGAAAATCCCAATTGGGAATAAAATCAAGCGATAGGCAAAATATAAAACCGCCACCCCACCTTCTCCGACAATACTCGCCAAAGAGCCGAATATAGAATCCACAAAATTATTTAACTGATATATGGAAGTGCTTAAGAGCCGGGGCAACATTAGTCTTCCCATCAATTTTGCTGCCGGATGCTTTGGCTGCCAAATAAACCTGAAGCGAAAACCTTTTTTGTGTAAGAGGGGTATCTGGACTAATAATTGTAAGGCCCCACCAACTAAAACTCCTAAGGCCAGGCCCTTTATCCCCTCTCCATAAATAATTGCGAAAATAATTATTGCGATATTCAATAGACATGGCGCAAATGCGCAGAGACAAAAATGCCTTAAAGAATTCAGTATAGCCATGGAATAAGCGCTCAGGCTAATCAGCAAAATATAAGGAAAGATAATCCGGTTCAGCCGGATAGTGGTTTCTAATTTATAAGGGTCAGCGATAAAGCCAGGGGCAATCAGGCGCACAATCACTGGAGAGAACACAATGCCTAAAAGGGTTATGCCCATCAGAATCACCAGCAGCAGGTTCAACACCACATTGGTAAGCTCCCAGAATTCTTCCTTAGTGTGCTTAACTGTATATTCGCTAAAGACCGGCACAAATGCGGCGTTGGTTGCGCCTTCGCCGACTAAATCACGGAATAAATTAGGAATGCGGAAGGCAATAACAAAGGCCTGGGCGTAAAGATAAACACCAAAAAGGCGGGCAATCACCACGTCACGGATAAAGCCTAAGAGGCGGGAACAAAGGGTAGCCAAACCAATGATACTGGCATCCTTGGCAATAGTTTTGTTTGTTGACATAGATAATTAACTATGGTTTAATAGGGCATTAATAAAAGGAGGATGAAAAATGCCCAGACGCAAGAGTTCGCGCAAAAGAAAACGCGCAGATAAAAAAAGACGCCTGCGCAATTTAAAGGTAAAACAAACCTTAAAAAAGACAATTAAAAAATTTCAGGCGTTAATGGCAAATAAAAAGGTTGAAGAGGCAAAGGCGCTACTCAAAAAAGTATATTCTCAACTGGACAAAGCCGCCAAAAAAAGAATTATCCATCGCCGCGCTGCCAGTCGTAAAAAATCCCGCTTCACTTTGAGGCTTAACCTCGGCAGCAAAGGTTAATCACTAACTTTTCTAAGGCAAAGACAGGCTTAATCCTGCCGGTCTTAATCTCAGTATCGCAATTAAGTAAAAGTTTGACTGTTCTTTTTATCTGCAAGGGGCCGCCCCCTTGATTTTCGCAGGCATACCTTAACCCCCCCAAAATCCGTTCGGGTTTTTCTCCCTC